>JANNQZ010000281.1:0-2657 GCA_031401015.1 Chloroflexota bacterium
TGGGCCTGGGCCACGGTCTCGGCCACGACAGCAGCGACGCCTTCGCCCGTCCACTTGACGCTGTCCGTGGCGAGGACGCGGGGGGTGTTGATGTTGTTCTGGAGCCCGGCGCTACCGCCGGCCGGCCAAGCCATCGGCAGCGGATTGTATGGGATATCAGCTCCGACGAAGACCGCGACGACACCCGGCATCGACTTCGCCGCGGACGTGTCGATCGAGCGGATGTTGGCATGGGCATATGGGCTGCGCAGGATGGCCATGTGGGCCGTGCCGGTGAGCTGGATGTCGTCCAGGTACCGACCCTTGCCGGTGATGAAGCGGGGGTCCTCGGTTCGCTTGACCGGGGCACCCAGGACGTCGACTGCCATCGTCTCCTCCTTCTGCCCTACGCCTGCGAACTGACCGGCGCCGTTGCGCCTTCGCGGATCATCCGCGCCGCCTCACGAATGGCCAGCACGATGTTCTGGTAGCCCGTGCAGCGGCAGATGTTGCCTTCGATCGCGTGGCGGATCTCCGAGTCGGATGGATCAGGGTTGCGGGCCAGCAGGTCTGCGGCGGTCATGATCATGCCCGGCGTGCAGAAGCCGCACTGGAGACCGTGCTTCTCCCAGAACGCGGTCTGGAGCGGATGGAGCGCCCCGCCGTCGCCGGGCGCGGCCATCCCCTCGATTGTCGTCACGGTTGCGCCATCCGCCTGAACGGCAAGCATCGTGCACGACTTGACGGCCATCCCGTTGACGTTGACCGTGCAGGCTCCGCATTGGCTCGTGTCGCAGCCGACGTGGGTGCCGGTGAGGTTCAGATCCTCGCGAATCGCCTGGACCAGCAGCCGTCTGGGCTCGACCGTGAGCTCCCGCGACGTGCCGTTGACCACAAGCGAGATGTGCTCGCCCACGGACAGGACCCTCCTCTATCTCGTGCAATGCCGGAGCCGGGGTCGCTTCGCCACGTGCCGACGGGGCCTCCTGCCCGCTGGTTGCGGTCCGTCGGTCGGGGTGAGGTCAGTGGATGGTGGCACCGCGGCGCGCCAGAATCAAGTCTTGGCCCCGGGCTTGGGGGCTGTCTGCCGAGCGGCTGGCCCATACCCATACCTCGGCGGGGATTCGTCTGGCGCACGCCACCGCTCGGCGTGCCTGGGAGACAGCGCCGGGCCTCGAGGACGTCCGTGGCCGGCGAGACCGCCCGCCTCGCGGCTGCGCTGCAGACCGCTGGGCACGAAATTCGATTGAACGGGCGCCGAACCGTCGATCGGGCAGCCAGTGCTGTCCGACAGGCCCGCAATAGGCGGGGCAATCGGCGGGGCGGTCCGCAATCGGCGGGGCGGTCCGCAATCGGCGGGCCGGTCGGCGGGGCGGTCCACGGGCCGGTCCACGGGGCGGTCGGCGGGCGGAGGCCGACCAGCGGCCTAACCGAACTCGGACGACCGCGCGCCGACCACGACGAGTCGGTCCCCGGGGTTTGCCACGGTCTGTGCCGCTGGCTCGATGGCATTTGCGTCAGCCCGGCGAGCCTGTGTTCCGAGGGCAATCCCTGCTGTCACGACGACCGCCACCACGCCAATGCCAATAAGCGACAGGATGGCCGGGGAGTTGACGCGCACGGGTCCCGCCGTCGGCACGGCTGGGGAACCCGGGTGGTGCCACAACGACGAAAGGGTTGGCACGCCGCCGGGCACGAGCAGGGCGCCCAACCACAGGCCAGCGACGAGGCCGCCAATGTGGGCCGCGTTGTCGATGGATCCGCCAGAGGCAAACCCGATGACCAGGTTGATCAGGATCAGCATCCCCAGTTGGCCGACCAGTGCCCGGCTCGACCGGTCCGCGGGGTGATGCAGTCGACCGGCTGCCAGCAGAATCCCGAAGAACCCGAAGATCGCACCGGATGCGCCAACCGCGGGAGCATCACCACCCATTGCGAAGCTCGCCGCCGACCCAGCCGCGGCACAAGCGAGATAGAAGGCGACGAACCGCGCCCGCCCGTACCAGCGCTCCACGATCGGCCCACACAGCCAGAGGGCATACATGTTGAACAGCAGGTGGAGGAGGTCGCCGTGCAGGAGGGTCACCGACCAGAGTCGCCAATACTCCCCCGCCGCGACGGCCGGCTTGTCCAGCCAGAGCAGCTCGTAGATCGCCCGACCATCCGATGAGGTGATGGCCGTCAACGAGATGATTGAAGTGATGGCCACGAGCACGAGCGTGACCGTGAGGAGCGGTCGATCCCCGCGGCCACGGGCGAAGTAGCGCCTTGCCGCGCTGGTATTGCCCGCCTCCTTGGCCAGCCAGCCAAGTCGATTGGCGATCTCATCCTTGTCCTCGGCCGGGGCGCGTCTGTCGGCCTCTCGATAGGCCTCGGTGGCGCCGTGGAGATCTCCGCCCCGGACGCGAGCTGCCGCGAGGTTGCGCCATGCGGAGTAGGTCGAGGGCGTCTCACCGAGCCGGAGGACGGCGGACCAGCCCGCGACCGCCGCCGCCTCGTCGTCGCCCCGAAAGCGCGCTTCGGCGAGGCCCATCAGCGCCGCTGCGGTGATGATTGCGTCGTCAAAGCCGATGACCCGGGCGAAATGCTCACCGGCCGGCCCGAAGTCGCCACTCGCGAGCAGCTCGGCGCCGCGTTCGATCAATGCGGTGGCGGCCTCACGGGAGAGTGGTCCACCC
>JANNQZ010000282.1:0-3621 GCA_031401015.1 Chloroflexota bacterium
CGAGGCGGACACCCTGGGATACGCGATCCGCAAGAAGAAGTCGGCCGTGCTGCGTGCGCAGAAGGAGAAGTTCGTCACCCAGGCGGCCGAGCGGGGCGTCGCAGCGAACGTCATCGATGCTGTCTTCAAGGCGTTCGAACCGTTCGAGCGCTACGGCTTCAACAAGGCGCACGCCACGTGCTATGGGTTGATCGCCTACCAGACCGCCTATATGAAGGCGAACCACACGGTCGACTACATGACGGCCGTGCTCACGGCCTTCCGCTCCAATGAGGAAAAGGTCGCCGCCGCCGTCGCTGAGTGTCGCCGCATGGGGATCGAAGTCCTCCCGCCTGATGTCCTCGCCAGCCAGCTCGAGTTCACGGTCGAGGGCGACGCGATCCGGTTCGGCCTCCTGGCCGTCAAGAACGTCGGCCAGGGCGCCATCGAGTCGATCATCGCGGCGCGCGACGAAGGCGGCCTGTTCCGCTCGCTGACCGACTTCTGCACCCGGATCGACCTCCGTCTCGGCAACCGCAAGGTCCTCGAGGCGCTGGCCAAGGTCGGCGCGCTGAACGTCTTCGGACACCCGGCCCAGATCCTGCTCGGGCTCGAGGACGCGGTGGCCGCGGCGCAGGCAACCCAGCGAGATCGAGTGTCGGGGCAGACCTCGCTCTTCGACCTTGGAGCGGCCGATGCGACGGCCTTTGAGCGCCCGCTCCCCGCCGCCACGGAGGTGCCGGTTCGGGAGCGCCTGCGCTGGGAGAAGGAGCTACTCGGGCTGTACCTGTCCGAGCATCCGCTGGGGGAGGTGGTCGCGCGCCTCCCGCAGTTCGTGACGGCGTACTCCACGGACCTGCGCGACGAGTCACTGGACGGACAACGGGTGGTGGTCGCGGGGATCGTCACCGGGCGGCGGATCGTCGTGACCAAGGCCAAAGCCTCCATGGCGATCGTGACCATCGAGGACCTCCAGGGCAGCGTAGAGGTCGTCGTCTTCCCGCGTCTGTTTGAACAGAGTGGCCCGACCTGGCGAGACGGGGCGATCCTGCTGGTGGCGGGCAAGGTGGACCATAAGTCCGAGGAGGTCTCGCTCCTCGCTGACTTCGTCCTCGACTGGGACGACGCGTCCGCCGCTGGCCCGGACGCCTTCGCCCGCCAGGTCGCGGCGGCCGAACGAAGTTCGGGACGTCGGGCGGCCGGGAGCGGCGGAAATGGCGGCAACGGCGGGCACGGCGAGCGGTATGGCGGGCCGCCGCGATCCGATGCGCCCGGTGCGGCCGGATCGCCCGTGCGACCCCTCGTGGCCGTCGGACCGGGACGGATGAACGAGATGGTCGCGATAGGTGGAGGCGCCGATGTCGTGCCGTTCGTGTCGCCCCGGCGCGGTGGGGCCAGCTCAGGCACGGATCTGCCATCGATCACACCAGGGACACCAATCTCGGCGCATCCCGATCTGTCGGGCGGGGTTCGGCCGTCCGACGATCATGACGGGCCGGCGATCCCGGACGAGGCGCGTCAGCGGATCGTTGCCGGCAACGACGCCGACACACCAGTCGACGCCGGACCGACCACCGTGCTGCATGTCCGGTTCGCCGCGATCGCCGGGAGTGATCGAGTGATCGGGGCCATGGAGGCATTCCGCTCCGTGTTGCGGGCTCGTCCGGGCGACACCCGGGTGGTGATCCATCTGCCAGCCCCCGGCGGGGGAGCGTCACTCCCGATGGAGCTGCGGAGCGGCGTCGCCTACGACACCGAACTCCTCGCCGAGATCAACCGCCGACTCGGCGAGGGCCTGGTCGAGATCCATCTCGCGAGCGCGTAACCTCCGGGTGGGTCACCGGAATGCGCGTCAGCCGCCGCGGGTCACGCGCCGGATCTGCTGGACCGATGACAGCAGCTCATGGTGCTCGGCCCGAATTGCGTTGAGCGCCGGGGCTTCAATGTCGAGCTCACCGGCGATCTGGTTGAGGACCCCGGTCTCTTCGGCGGAGATCGTGCCGTTCACCGCCCCAATCGCAAAGCACGCCCGCATCACGTCGACCCGCTGCGCCTCCGACGCGAGGGCCTTGAATTCGCGGGTGACGACATAGTCCTCGGTGCCGCCGACGGTCCTGGCCTGGAGCTTGGCCATCTGGGTCACGAGCACGGCGGTCGGCTCATCAAGGGCGTCGTCGCGCTGGAGCTCGCGCTCGATGGCGGCCGTCTCCTCTTCGCTGATGTCGAGGTCGGCGTGCGCTGCGCGAGCCAGCGTGTAAGCCGCCGATGCGATCAGCCGAGCGCGCTCGGGTGGCATGGCCTCCAGCCGGGCAACAATCCGTCGGACCGTGGCGGTTTCGCCGGCTGCCTCGGACTGGGCGGCGGACCGTGCCGGCACCTCGGACGTCTGGGTGGAGGCGGGTTCGAAGAAGCGACGGAACATCTGGTGGTCTCCACTTGGCCGGCAAACAGCACGCAGGCCCGAGTCTAGCGGTCCCCGCCCCGCCCGCCATTCGGCGGACCACGGGCTCGCCATCATCGATCCGCCGCCGTAGGCTGGAGCGGCTCGCGCGAAGCCAATTAGGCTCGCGACGCACTCGACTCCGGGAGGTATCGCGCGATGTCCTTCGATCGTGTCACCGCCGGCTCCGGCCCTGGGGCTGAGCCCGCACCCGCGCCGGGTTCCGCCGAGGCGGTGGCGATGACCGGGCTCCCGCCGGCGATTCGCCTGCAGATCCTGTCGACAGAGCACTGGAGCCTTATCGCGTCACGCTCGCTGGCATGGAACGAGTCATTCAGCCGGGCCGGGATGTTCCTGTCGAGCTTGTCTGGGGCGATCGTCGCCCTGGCGCTGGTCTCCCAGGCCTCGGCGTTCGGCGAAGGGTTCGTCTGGTTCGCCCTCATGATCTTGCCGGTGGTCCTGTTCATCGGGATCGGCACGTTCGTCCGTCAGGGCGCGTCCAACTACCACGATTTGTTTTGTGTCGCGGGCATGAACAGGATCCGAGCCGCGTACTTGGAGCTTGCCCCCGACCTGGAGCGGTATTTCGTTGCCAGCGGCCACGACGACGCGCGCGGCATCGACACCTCCATGGGCACCCGGCCCGGCCACGACCGGGGCCTGGTGGACCTGCTTGCCGCCACGCCCTCGATGATCGCCATCATCAATGGGGTCATTGTCGGGGTGATCGTGGGGCTCGTCGGGATTCAGATCGATGCGGGCACGTCGGCCGCGATCGCGCTTGGGATCGGTGGATTCGTTGTGGGTGTCGCGCTCCAGTTCGGGTTTGCCGTGCGGGGGATCAGGCAGGCCATCGGTCGATATCAGCCGCTCTTCCCGGGGCCGACCACCGATTGATTCGGCTGCCGCCACCCGTTCGCCGCAGGTACGCTATCGGGCATGCGCCTTGTCTTCTCCAACGTCAGGCTCATCGACGGGGTGGGGAAAGCTGCCCGTGACGAGGTCGACGTCGTTGTCGATGACGAGCGGATCACGGCGATCGTCCGAAACGGGACGGCGTGGCCGGAGGCAGCCACGGTCGTTCCGGACAACGCCGCCCCCACGATCATCAATGGCGCCGGTTCGACGCTCCTGCCGGGCCTGATCGACGCGCACGCGCACTACACCTTTGACCCGACCGAGGGCTCGATCGCCGCGATCGC
>JANNQZ010000283.1:0-2004 GCA_031401015.1 Chloroflexota bacterium
CGAACTCGACGGTCGAGTGGATCGACGCCAATACCGGCAGCAAGAAGACGGTCAAGTTCCCGGCCATCTACCTGCGCGGCGAGGGCGCCACGGCGGACATCATCAGCGTCGCGGTCGCCGGCAAGGGCCAGCACCAGGACACCGGTGCCAAGGCGGTCCACCTGGCGCCCAACACGCGATCGCGAATCGTGTCGAAGTCCGTGTCCAAGGACGGCGGCCGGGCGACGTATCGCGGCCAGTTGAAGGTCTCGCCGGGCGCCACCAACGTCGTGGCCAGCGTGCGGTGCGACGCCCTGATGCTTGACGACATCAGCCGCAGCGACACCTATCCGTACATCGACATCCAGGAAGACGACACCTCGATGACCCACGAGGCCACGGTGGGCAAGGTGAGCGCCGAGCAGATCTTCTACCTGATGAGCCGCGGCCTGACCGAAAACGAGGCGACAAACCTGATCGTCCAGGGCTTCCTGGAGGTCTTCACCAAGGAATTGCCGATGGAGTACGCCATCGAGTTCAACCGCCTGGTGAAGCTCGAGATGGAGGGGTCGCTCGGATGACGGTCGCGTCCCCGAGACCTCGCCCGGTTCGCCGGGCTCCAGCCGATCTGCCATTCGCTTTCGCCGACCGAGCCTTGGCCGACGCGCTGGCCACTGAACGCTCCGAGCCCGATTGGCTGCGCGCCGAACGAGTGGCTGCCTCCGCCGCCTTCGAGGCGCTCCCAATTGAGCCGAACCAGCTGTACACGACGTACCTGGACCTTCGGAACGCCGATCTGCTGACGGCCCGGCCGTACGTCGTGACGGCGAGCGCCCCGAACCCGATCGCGTCCGTCCAGCTTCCCGAGGGCGTTGCCGGACTCATCGAGCTGCGTGAGGACGCGGTCGCCAGCCTGGTCCTGGAGCCCGCGGCGGTCGCGGCAGGGGTCATTCTGGAGACGTTTGGCCAGGCGCTCGCGCGTGACCCGGGAGGACTTCGGAGCCAGCTTGAAGGTGGCGCCGGGCTTCCGGATGATGACAAGCTGGCGGCCCTCGTTCGCGGCTTCTGGAGCCAGGGTGTCAGGCTCCACGTCCCCGCGGGGCTCCGCCTGGAACGTCCGATCGTGATCCGCTGGGGCGTCGGTGTGCCGGACCGGGCGCTGATCGGCCGCACCGTGATCACACTCGGCGACGGCGCGGATGTCTCGATCGTCGAGGAGCTGGTCGAATCCGGACCTACCCCGTCCGAAACGGGTCAATCGCTCCTCGCGACCACCCTCGAGGTGACTCTGGGTCGTGAGGCAAAGCTGGCCATCGCCAGCCTGCAGGAGCTACCCCCTAGCTCGGTCGCGTTCCAGTTTCGCAACGCCGCGATCGGGGAGGGCGCCACCCTCCATTGGGCGCTCGCGCAGCTCGGAGCGCGGCTGGTCCGCAGTCGGGTCGAAAACCGGCTGGAGGGCGATCGAAGCTCCGTGGAGCAGGTCGAGATCGTGTTCGGCGGCGAGGATCAGCTGTTCGATCTCACCTCGTATACGCGCCACATTGGTCGCGATACGACCGGCAACCTGCTGTCAAAGGGCGCGCTGCTGGACCGCGCACGCTCGTTCATGAAGGGGATGATCGTCATCGAGAAGACCGCGGTCGGGACCGACAGCTACCTCGGCGAATTCGGGATGAACCTGTCCAAGGCCACTCGATCGGTCGCGATCCCGTCACTCGAGATCGACCAGCCCGATTGCCGCCGCGCCGCCCATTCGAGCTCTGTCGGCCCGATCGACGAGACCCAGCTCTTCTACCTCGAAAGCCGCGGTATCCCGCCGGACGAAGCGCGCAAGTTCATCGTGCTCGGCTTCCTGGAGCCCGTCGTCGCGCGCGTGCCCCTGGCGGAGGCACGCGATCGCCTGCGTGCGCGACTCGAGGAGAAATGGGACGCCGGGACGGGCGCGGGAGCCCGGGCCGGAGGGCACGCGGCAGCGTGAGACGGATCGATCTGCTCGGGGAGGACGAGGTCCCCGACGGCACCATG
>JANNQZ010000284.1:0-2548 GCA_031401015.1 Chloroflexota bacterium
CCTGGGCGTTCCCGAGATCGCCCGGAGCACCTTGAGCTTCTCGTCGCGCAGGGCGTCTGCCGAGAACGTCGCAGGCGGCTCCATGGCCACCAGGCAGACCAGCTGGAGCAGGTGGTTCTGGAGGAAGTCGCGCGAGGCGCCGGTCTCCTCATAGAACGCGCCGCGACTCTCGATCCCGATCGACTCGGCCACCGTGATCTGCACGTGGTCGACGTAGCGCCGGTTCCATAGCGGCTCGAAGATTCCGTTGCCAAAGCGCAGGACCAGCAGGTTGCGGACCGTCTCCTTGCCCAGGTAATGATCGATCCGGTAGACCTGCGACTCGCGGAACACCCGCCCAACCTCGCGGTTCAGCCGCCGGGCAGAGTCTCCGTCATGCCCGAAAGGCTTCTCGATGACGACGCGCCGCCAGCCGGCGTCGTGCAACTCATGGTCCAGGCCGACCCGACCGAGCTGAGCGACGATCTCGGCGAACTGCGACGGCTGCGTGGCCAGGTAGAACAGGCGGTTGCCGCGCGTGCCATGTTCCGCGTCGAGCTCGTCCAGCCGGCCAGCGAGGCCCTCGAACCCGGCGGCGTCGCCAAAGTCCAGTTCCTGGTAGCTGATCCGGTCTGCGAACGTGCGCCACGCGTCGTCGTCGAGCGGCAGGACCCGGCTGTACTTCTCCAGCGACGCCCGGATGGCGGTGCGATAGGTTTCATCATCCTGCTCCCGCCGACCGATCGCGAGGAGCATGAATTCGTGCGGCAACAGGTTTGTCCGCCACAGGTGGTACAGCGCAGGGACGACCTTGCGGTGGGCGAGATCACCTGTGCCGCCGAACAGGACGACGATGCACGGGTCCGGCACACGGTCGAGCCGCAGGCCCTCTCGGAGCACGTTCTCGAGGGCTTTTGGCCGCGTGTTCCGCTTCCCCTGCCGCGCGATCCGGATGTCCTTCATTGTCTGGGGCACGTCCCTGGGTCGCGGTGCGGCCACCGCCCCCGGCCCTGGCCCAGCTACGGCCCCCGCCTCGGTCACGGCCCCCGCCCCGGTGACGGGTCCTGGCGCGGCCAAAGTGCCCCTGCTCCGACCCGACGCCACGCGCTACTCGGTCTTGACCGCGTGGCCGCCGAACTCGTTGCGCAGCGCGGCGAGCACCTTGGCCCCGTACGAATCGTCCTGGCGTGAGCGGAAGCGGGTCAGCAGCGACAACGTGATGACGGGTGCCGGCACGTCGTGGTCGATCGCCTCCTGGACCGTCCAGCGGCCCTCACCTGAGTCGGCCACAAAGCCCTTGAGGTGCTCGAGATCCTGGCCGTTGGCCTTGAATGCCCTGACGGCAAGCTCCAGCAACCACGATCGGACGACCGAACCGTGCATCCACAACTCGGAGATCGCGCCGAGATCCAGCGTGTAGTCGCTGGCGTGCATGATCTCAAAGCCCTCGGCATAGGCCTGCATCAGCCCGTATTCGATGCCGTTGTGGACCATCTTCACGTAGTGACCGGCACCCGGCCCGCCCACGTGGAGATAGCCGCCGGCGGGCGCCAGGGACGTGAAGATCGGCACGAGCGGCTCAACCGCGGCCGCGTCGCCCCCGACCATCAGGCAGAACCCGACCTTGAGTCCCCAGATTCCGCCCGAGGTCCCCGCATCCACATAGCCGATCCCATTCGCCGCAAGCTCGCGGTGCCGACGCACGTCGTCGTGGAAGTTGGTGTTGCCGCCGTCGATGATCGTGTCACCCGGCTCCAGATGCTCTAGCAGCTCGGCGATCTGGGCTTCCGTGGCATCGCCGGCTGGGACCATCACCCAGACCGAACGGGGTTTCTCCAGCTTCGAGACGAGCTCCGCGATCGAAGACGAAGCGATGGCCCCTTCGCCCTCCCCCGCGACTTCGGTCGTCCTCTCCGGCGTCCGGTTGTAGATGACGACCTGGTGGCCGTCGCGGACCAGCCGGCGAACCATGTTGGCCCCCATCCGACCCAGTCCGATCATTCCCAGTTGCATGGCGCATTCCTCATTGTGTCGTGCGGGTGTTCACGTTTCGATGGCGATGGCTCAGGTTGTCGATCACGCACTCGGTCGCGAGTGCGTGCCTAGTCTTGCTTCCCGGTTTCGAGATGATGCACCGAGCCATGGATTCCATGTTCCCGCCGGTACCAAGGCAAACGCATTGTTGGTGATCGTGTAACCATCCCCCGGCAAAGTCGGGGGCTTTCAATTTGCGAGCCGCTCGACGCGGCTGCCTTGCCCCACCGCCGCAGCGCTGCCAGGCGATTCGTATAGGGAGACTTCGCATAACCTACGCGGAGTCTCCCTAGCACTTGCGGCAGCGGGTAGGGCGGAATAGCGAAGCGTATTCCGCCGGATGTTTACGGGTGTGTCGGTGGAGGCCTGTCGGTACCCATCCGGCGGATTACGCCAAGCGGCTAATCCGCCCTACGTGCTGCGACCGGGGAAGGGGAGCACTTCTGCGGGTAGGGCGGAATAGCGAAGCGTATTCCGCCGGATGTTTACCGGTGTGTCTGTGGAGGCCTGTCGGTACCCATCCGGCGGACTACGC
>JANNQZ010000285.1:0-2631 GCA_031401015.1 Chloroflexota bacterium
TGCGAGATCTTCTTCCCGTACGGCGGCTGCGCCACGGCGTCGAAGGTGGGGCAGCTGGCGGCGAACCACTTCGCGACGATCGTCCCGGACGAAGGCTGGCAGGATCGGCTGCGCGAGATCGGTCGGCGCTGTCTGTGGGAAGGCGCGCAGGAAATCTCGATCTGCGAAGTGAACTAAGGCCGGGCCGAAGATGGCCCGGCGACGACCTCCATTGGGCGATTCCTGGGACCCGGGTGTGATCGCGAAGCCATGGTGAGTCAGCTCGTCGTACGCGGTGGCACCGTCGTGACCGCGACGGGCTCGCGGCAGGCGGATATTGCCGTCGAGGGCGGCCGAATCACCGCGATCGAGTCCGATCTGTCTGGCCTGGCGGCCAGCGCGAACCAGGTCGTTGACGGGACAGGCATGCTCGTCCTGCCCGGGGTCATCGACGTCCACACCCACGCCCGGGTGGCGACGGACGCCGAACCGGATCGGTTCTTCCAGGATTCGGTGGCGGCGGCGTTCGGCGGTACGACGACCTTTCTGGCGTTCAACAACCCCGGAACGGGATCGTCGCCCGCCGCCGAGCGATCGCTACGGACGGGGCTGAAGGAATGGCTGGCAGTGACCGCATCTGACAGCGCCATCGACTTTGGCGTGAGCCTCGCGATCAGCGGGCGCATGGAGAACCTGCTCGCAGAGCTGCCGGAGGTGATCGATGCCGGCGTCGCGACCTGCAAGGCATTCATGGTCTTCGACTTTCGGCTCGACGATCGAACGCTCTACGAGGCGATGCGGGTCATGGGCGAGCGAGGCGGGATGTTGCAGGTCCATTGCGAGGACCCGGTCCTGCTCGACGCCGCGGTCACCGCCGCCCTTCAGCGTGGTGACGTGTTGCCGCGCTACCACGCTACTACGCGGCCAAGCTACGTCGAGGCCGTGGCGACCGCCCGCGCCCTCGCCTTTGCCCGACTGGCCGGAGCGCCTGTCCACGTCGTCCATCTCTCGTCCGCAGCTGCCCTCGACGAGGTGCGCCGAGCAAAGGCAGCCGGCGTCCGCGTGTCGGCAGAGACCTGCCCGCATTACCTGGTCCTGACGGATTCCTGGTACGACGACCCCGACCCGACCTCATGTGCGCGTTGCCTCATCTCGCCACCCCTTCGAACGCCGACTGATTGCGAGGCGTTGTGGGCCGGGCTCGCCGATGGCTCGCTTGACCTCGTCGCCACCGACCACGTCCCCGATCGCGTCGGCGTCGAAAAGGCAGAGGCTGCCAGGGGCGTTCCGTTCAACGAGATCAGCAACGGTGCTCCGGGCATCGAAACCCTGCTGACCATCCTCTACTCCGAGGGCGTCACGCGCGGCCGGATCACCGTCGAGCGGATGGTCGACCTCCTCTCCACGACCCCGGCGCGTCGCTTCGGACTCGCCGGCAAGGGCGCCATCGAGGTCGGTCGCGACGCCGATCTCGTGCTATTCGATCCGGTGGCACACCGCACGATCCGGGCCGCGGACCTCCATCACACCAGCGACTACACGCCGTACGAAGGCATCGACGTCACGGGCACCGTTCGCGACGTCTTCGTGCGAGGGCAGCCAGTCATTCGCGAAGGCGCGTTCGTCGGAACGCGTGGGGCGGGCGCCTACACTGAGCGAGGCGCCTTCAGCGACTGACCCGACGCCCCGACGAGGAGAGCGGCGTGTCGACATGCACAAGCTCGACGTCCAGCCGATATGCCAGCAAGGGGCTCATCGACGCTTGGTCAGTCGAGCAGCGGGTACGCCGCCAGGGTCAGGAATTCGGCGAAGTCGTCGTCGAGGACCAGGCGATCGAGCAGGGACGTCGCTTCGGCCAGCCGGCCGGCCCCGGCCCCGCCGAGGCGGTCCAACTCCTCATCGCGGATGGCCCGGTAGATCGAGCCATCAAACGCCCGCCCATCGACAAGCCGCACCGCCCGCGTCCGCCAGTGCCAGAGCTGCGAGCGCGAGATCTCGGCGGTGGCGGCGTCCTCCATCAGGTTGTCGATGGCGGCGGCGCCGACGCCGCGCAGCCATGAATCCAGGTAGGCCAGCGCCACGCGGACGTTGGCGCGGACCCCGGCCTCGCTGACGGCGCCGCCCGGGACTCGCAGATCCAGCAGCTGCGCCTCCGATACCGAGACCTCCTCGCGCAGCCGCTCCTTCTGGTTCGGCCGGTCGCCCAGCACCCGGTCGAACTCGGCCGCCGCAATCGGCACGAGATCGGGGTGCGCCACCCAGGTCCCGTCGAAGCCGTCGCCCGACTCCCGATCCTTGTCGTCGCGGACCTTGGCGAGAGCAACCTCCGTGACCGCCGAGTCCCGCCGGTTCGGGATGAACGCGGCCATGCCCCCGATGGCGTGCGCCCCGCGCCGATGACAGGTCTTGACCAGCAGCTCCGTGTAGGCGCGCATGAACGGCACCGTCATGGTCAGCTGCGAGCGATCCGGAACCGCCAGGTCAGGCCAGGACCGGAGCTTCTTGATGCCGCTGAACAGGTAGTCCCAGCGACCCGCGTTGAGACCGGCCGCGTGCTCGCGCAGTTCGTACAGGATCTCGTCCATCTCGAAGGCCGCCAGGATCGTCTCGATGAGGACCGTCGCCCGGATCGACCCGCGCGGGATGCCAATT
>JANNQZ010000286.1:0-2742 GCA_031401015.1 Chloroflexota bacterium
CGCGAGCGCTACGCCGACTTCTTCGAGGCCGACGGCTCGTTGGTTGGGCCTGGGTACACCGAATCCGAGGCGGCCATCCTCCCCGAGCAATACCGGATCCCCGGAGTCGTCACCGCCGGCTGACGCCCGGCCGCGGGTGTCCATCGAGATCCAGTACGAGGGGCCCTGATGGACCTCGGTGGTACGCTGTCGCTCCGCACGAACCGGAGACACCGAGCACATGACCGACATCAGCACGACGACCCCTGCCGCGACGGCCGCCTCGACGACTGAGCCCGCGGGCTTCGATGCCGAGCGGCGCGCCACGGAACTGGCGATCCTCGATGCGCTGCGCGCCGTGGTCGATCCGGAGATCGGGATGAACGTCGTGGAACTGGCGCTGATCAAACAGATCATCCTCGGGAAGGACTCGACCGAGGTCAAGATGATCCTGACTACGCCGTTCTGCCCGTACGCGGGTTCGATGATCGCGCAGGTCAAGGAGCAGGCAGAGTCGGTCGTCGATCACGAAGTCAAGGTGACCCTGCTCGCGGAGCGCTGGGACCCCAAGGAAGCGGGCTTGATGTGGTAGCGGACATCAACAAGGAGATCGCGAAGTCATGAACCAGAATTCGTTCCCCGGGCAGTTTGCGGCCCCGTCGACACTGGGCGTCAAGCCGGATGCGCGACTCGCGACGGCGTTCCTGACCCAGGCCTTCGTCTGGATGTTCGCCGGCCTGCTGGTCACCGCGGGCGTGGCCTGGACCGTCCAGTCGAACGATCGGCTGCTCGAATTCGCCGCGGGCAATTTCTTCATCCTGTTCATCGCCCAGCTGGGCTTGGTCATCGCGATCAGCGCGGCGATCAACAAGATCAGCGCGACGGTTGCCCTGGCCCTCTTCTTCGTCTATGCCGCGACCCTCGGCCTCACGATCGGGTTGATCGTGACCGCGTATTCGGGAGCTTCGGTCGCCACGGCGTTCCTGTCTGCGTCGGCTATGTTCGGGGCGGCGGCGCTCTACGGCGCCACCACCAAGCGATCCCTCGCCGGCCTGCAGGGCATCCTGTTCATGGGCATCATCGGGATCCTGGTCGCCTCGCTGCTCAATCTATTCCTCGCCAGCAGCGTGCTGACCTGGGCGATCTCCATCGTCGGGGTGGTCATCTTCACCGCGCTCACCGCCTATGACGTCCAGCGCATCCAGAGCGGCGACCTCGCCGCACGGACCGGTTCGATGGAGAAGGCGGCCGTAATCGGCGCGCTCCACCTCTACCTGGACTTCATCAACATCTTCCTGTTCATGCTCCGGCTCTTCGGCGGCAACCGAAACTAGCCGGCCTGACGGGGCGGCGATTATTGGGTCGGCAGGTCGGCAACCGAGGCCAGTAGCAGGTCGGCCAACGGCTCTAGCGCGTCGGCATCGTCGGCGCCGGACAGGACTGCGATGAGCAGGCCGGCACCGGCGCTCCGGCCCATGGTCAGGTCGGCGATCGAATCACCGACGACGGCGGTCCGGGACGGCTCGACGCCCAAGGTCCGGCACAGGTGGAGCACCATGTCGGGCGCCGGTTTAACCGGGATCCCGTCATCGGCGCAGACGGTCGCCTCGATCCATGTGTCGAGGCCCAACGCCTTGAGCGTGTGTTCGGTCGGTTCGCGATCGTCGCTGGTGGCCACGGCGACCCGCCGCCCGCTCGCTCGCAGGCGACCGAACAGCTGACCCAGGTCGGTCAGCGGTCTGGCGAGGGCGACCGGGTCGGGCGCGTGCCAGGCGTCGTGCAGGGCGGCCTCGGCCTCTGCTGCTGTGGCGCCGACGGCCCGAAGCAGGCCGTGCGTCCGCTCACGTAGCCGCGCCATAGGCGTCGCGGCGAGGCCTCCGCCCGGCACGATCCGCCCGCTCGCTGGATCAAACCCGAGCATCGCGAAGAGCCTCTCCTGGATCGGCAGGCCCGTCGCCCGCCCCAGCCCCGCCGCCAGATCAACCGCCCAACCGGCCCACATCGCGCCGAATTCGATGAGGGTGCCGTCCTTGTCGAAGATGACCAGGTCGATCCCCGCGAGGGTGCGGGTCAAACGTCGACGCCGACCCCAGCCCCAGTCGCGGCGGCGGCCCCCGAGCGGGCAGACCCGAGCACGAAACAGGCTTCCGGCGGGAACGAGACGATGACCGCGCCACCAACCGGCGGCAAGGTCAGGTGGGGCTCGTTGAAGGTGTCCAGGGCGATCGACGTAGCCCCGTCGCCCGCTGTCGCGTCGCCTAGCCGCAGGCGCAGTCGCACGATCGATCCCAGGAAATTGATGTCATCGATCACCCCGTGGAGCCGGTTCATCCCTGCCGAACCTTCCCCCAGTGAGATCCCCTCGGGCCGGACCGCCAACGTTACCAGGCCACCGGCGCCGGCTTCCGCCACGGCTTTGGGTGTCCTGACCTCCTGGCCGTCGATCGACAGGCGCCCAGTCCCCGCATCGATGACGCGGGCTGAGACCAGGTTGAGCGTCCCGACGAATGAGGCAACAAACGCCGTGGCCGGGAAGTTGTAGATCTCGAAGGGTGTCCCGATCTGCTCGATCCGGCCCTCGCTCATGACCACGACACGGTCGGACAGCGAGAGCGCCTCCTCCTGGTCGTGGGTCACATAGACCGTGGTGATCCCCAGCTGGCGCTGGATCGCCCGGATCTCCTTGCGCAGGATGATCCGGATCTTGGCGTCGAGCGCCGACAACGGCTCGTCGAGCAGCAGGACCTGGGGCTCGATCGCGAG
>JANNQZ010000287.1:0-7967 GCA_031401015.1 Chloroflexota bacterium
CAGCACCGCGAGCGACGGCACGATGAACAGCAGGGAGACGATCTGCGCCGTCGGGATGCCGAACAGGATCCAGTTGCCCTCGCGCATGAACTCCAGACCGAACCGCACGATCCCGTACCAGACGAAGAAGATCAGGATCAGATCGCCCGGCCGAAGCCACGATCGCAACCGGAACCCAAGCCAGATCAGCACGACCGCCCCAAGCAGCCCCGACAACGACTCGTACAGGAAGAGCGGCTGGAAGCGGGTCGTCTCGTCGAACGTCGGACAGACGTAGGCGGCAACGCGATACGCGCATTCAATCGGGATCCCCCAGGGCGCGGTGGTCGGCGGGCCGTACAGCTCCTGGTTGAAGAAGTTGCCCCAGCGCGCGACCGCCTGCATGGCAAAGAGTGCCGGCGCGATGATGTCCACCCAGCGCCAGAACGGCAGCCCTTTTCTTCGGGCGTACACGATGACCGCGATGAGCCCGGTCGCGATCCCGCCATAGACGCCGAGGCCCGAGTACGGAGGGAGGACAATCTTGAGCAGGTCGTCCTGGTAGAGCGGCCACTGGTCGATCACGTGATAGAGCCGCCCGCCGATGAGCGCCGCGATCGCGACCACGATCATCCCGTTGCCGACGACCTCGGGATCCTCCCCGGCCCGCCGCGACAGCCGTACCAGGATCTGGTAGGCGACAGCCAGCCCGAGCGCATATCCGATCCCGTACCAAGTCAAGGAAAATGGCCCGAGCTGAAGCGCGATCGGGTTCGGGATGAAGTCCAGCATTTCGCGGAAGTGTAGCCGCCCGGCTCCGTATACTCGCCGGGAGTGAACGCCGAGTTCAATGTCTGGCTGCTGATCGTCGGGCTCGTGTTGGGAGCCGGGCTGACCTGGGTCGTCATGATGGACGGCCGCCGCCGGGAGGACGACATCGAGGCGGCCGAGCTCCCCCGCGAAGCCGCCTGGCTCTCTGCCACGATGGCCGAGGGCGGCGACGTCGTCAGCTACGAAGCGGCGGAACGATTACTCCTGCTCCATCGAGCCTATCTCGGCGCCCCACCGCCGGACCCGATCGACGACCCGGTACCCGACCGCGCAGCCGAACCCGGCTGAACCGGGCGTCCGGCCCAGGCCGTCAGGCCCTCAGAGGCCGCCTTCGAGGACCGGTTCCGGATCCGGGTCGACGCCGTCGAGGTCGACCAGCGAAACGCCGAATGTCGCCTCGCCAACGAGCCCCCTGATCGCCGACACGGGTCCCACCCAATAGGCGAGTCCCTCGCTGAAGGACATCTTGCCAACCCCCTGGCGCTCGCCTGCCTGCTCGACCCAGCAGCGGTATTCCTGCCCGGCAGGCGGCGGAGTCAGCCCGGTCGCGACGACCACCAGCTCCGAAGTCGATGGCGAGAAGAGCAGGCTGCCGGCAAGTCCCGGCTCCGCGCCCGACAGAGCAACGCGCCGGACGTCCGGTTGCGACGTGATCACCAGGGTCGCATTGGTCACCTTCTCGAGCGCACCGATCGTCCGTGCCTGGCTCGCCAGCCGCTCGTCGACACGCCCGCCGACGATGACCGAGGTAGCCGCCACCGACAGCACGACCGCCGCCGCGACTGCCGCGACCCAACCGAGCGCACTCCGGCTCCGGGCCTGGACAGCCGCCGAGGTGGGGCCGACGGTAGGCAGCGCTCCGGCAGCCGGGGAGGCGCCGGTCGTGACCGAGACGGCGCTCTCGTCGTCACCGATCCCCACGTCCGCGCCCGCCCCCCGCGCCACCCCGGCGGCCCGGACCGTCGCCAATGTTCGTTCCCGCAGGTCAGCTGGCGGGATCTCCCGCGCGACCTCGCGGATCAGCGTCGATGCGCGCTGGAGGCGACCGAGCTCGGCCGTGCACGACAGACAGCCCGCGAGGTGCCCGGCCACGGCCTGGGCCGTAGCGGTGTCGCCGGCCACTAGCCGATCGAGGCCACCGGGCTCCACGGCCGCAAGCTCGAGCTGTTCACGGGTCGTGTCGTGATCCATCGTGGCCTATCGATCCTGACCGATCGTCACCGGCATGTCGTCGAGGTCGGTCTGCCCGGCCATCGGCCCGAATTCCCCGCCCAGCGCCTCGCGCAGATGGAGCAGCGCGCGGCGAGTCCTCGTCTTTACGGTCCCAAGTGGCCAGGCCAGCCGATCGGCGATTTCTGCCTGCGACAGGTCCTCCTGGTATGCCAGCAGGATGACGGTTCGTTCGGTGTCTGGCATCGCGGTCATCGCCGACCGGATCGCTTCGCGCAGACCGGCGGCTTCCACGGCCGCCTCCGGGCTCCGCGGTTGAGAGCCGCCGGCCACCACGATACCGCTGGCCACCGCCCGTTCCAGACCCTGCGTCGGGTTCTCGTCCACCGCGGTCGACGACGATGTCGAGACGAGCCGTGGGCGTCGGCCAGCCGCGCGAAGTCGATCAATGGCGCGGTTCCGGCCGATCGCGTGCAGCCATGCCGCCAGCGATCCGGCCGCTGCATCGAACAGTTCGGCTCGGTTCCACAGCGCGAGAAAGGTTTCCTGCACGACCTCTTCGGCGATCCCACGATCGGCTGTCAGCCGGCAGGCCGACGCGAAGATCGCCTCACCGTACCGGTCATAGAGAGTCGCCAGCGCCGCCTCCGAGCCGCCCACGATCTGGTGAACGAGTGCGGCATCGTCGATCGGATCTCCGCGTCCCTCTGCCACCAGCTACGCCTCGGTGGCCCGGTTGGTTTCGCGCACTCCGTCAGCCACCGACCGACACCCCGATGAGCGAACCGATCAGATAGGTCACCGCAGCCGCCGCGATGCCGATCCCCAGTTGCCGGGCACCCGAGAACAGGAACCCGCGACCGGTCAGCAGGCTGACCGCGGCCCCGACCGCGAACAGGGCCACGAGGCTCAACCCGAGGCTCGCGACAAAGGCTGGCGTGCCGCCCCCGAACAGGTAGGGGATGACCGGCACGCTCGCCCCGACGACGAACGCGGCAAAGGATCCGGCCGCGGCGCCCCACGGCGATCCGAGCTGATCGGGGTCGAGGCCGAGCTCCTCGCGCACCAGGATGTCGAGCGCCGCCTCCGGGTCCTCGAAGATCCGCTTGGCGATTCGCGCGGCTTCATCGGGCGCGAACCCCTTGGAGCGGTACGAGGCGGCCAGCTCCGCCTCCTCTTCTTCGGGCATCGCAGCCATCTCGGCGCGTTCCAGGGCAATCTGGTGCTCGAACAGCTCGCGCTGGCTCTGCATCGAAACGTACTCGCCCGCGGCCATGCTGAACGCCCCGGCCAGAAGGCCCGCGATCCCGGCGAGGAGGATGAAGCTGGGGTTGCTGGCCGCGGCCGCCGTCACGCCCATCACCAGGGACAGATTGCTGACGAGGCCGTCGCTGACCCCGAAGATCACCGCGCGGAGCGTCCCGGACCGCCCGGTGCGGTGCCAGCGTTCACGCTGGCCGACCTCCGCCGCACTTCCGGCCCCCTGGGCGATCGCCACCCCGTCTCGGTCCCCCTCGGCCAGGAGTGGGCCCGGTGCGCGGCGCTCAGCGTCGAGGCGGTTCCAGATTTCGGCATGCTCGCGTTCGTCGGCGGCGATCGCAGCGACATCGGGCGAGACGCCCTGTGCCTCGTAGAGGGCTTCCTCGTCGCCTTCGAGTGCCCGCACGAGATCGGCGACGAAGGCGGTCCCGAAGACGCGGGCCAATAGGATGATCAGGCGAACTCTCGCGCGCGGGCCTCCGGTCGCCGGCACCGTGGCGCCGAGGTCACGCAGCCGCGCTGTCCAGATGTCGGCATGACGCCGCTCATTCGAGGCGATCCGGTGGAAGGCTTCTGCCCTGTGGGGATCCGTCTCGATCGTTGCCAGCGCTTCGTAGAGCACGATGGCATCGCGCTCAAGCTTCAGGTTGTCGAGGCTCTGCTCGATATCGATCTGGGGCACCTTCGCATCGTAGGCGATCCGTGCGGCGTAGACTCGCAGGCGATGCCTCCGACCGATGCGCCGGACCTGCGCTACTTCAGCGCGGCCGATGCGGCCACGGCGATGCCTGATCTTGAGGGGCGCCTGGCTCTCGCCGAACGGACGTTGACGGCCCTGGTAGAAGGGGCGGAGCTGCCGCCAAAGATCGGGGTGCATCCGCGTCCGGCGGGTTCCTTTGCGCACGCGATGCCGGCGCACGCCAGGGGCGCGGATCCCGAGGGCCGCGAGGACCTGATCGGGATGAAGTGGGTCGCCGGGTTCACCGCCAACAACGACATCGGCCTGCCGGCGATCAATGCCCTGGTCGTGCTCAACGATCCACTGACCGGGCTGCCCGTGGCCATCCTCGATGGCGGGCCGATCACGGCGGCGCGGACCGCAGCCGTTTCGGGCGTCGCCATCCGCCGGTTCGCGCCTCGTGTCGCTGGCCGCCCGCCCAGAGCGGCGCTGATCGGCGCCGGCGTCCAGGCGCGGAGTCACCTGCCCGTGCTCGGTGGCCTTCTTCCCGGGGTAGAGCTGGCCGTGTTCGATGCGGACCCGAAGCGTGCCGAGACGCTCGCGACGGAGGCTCGACGCATCGATGGAGTGGCGTCAGTTTCGGTGGCTGCCGATGCCCGGTCGGCCGTTGCGGGTGCGGACGTCGTCGTGACCGTCGCATCGTTCGGCCCGGTGCGCCAGGTCATGACTGGCGATTGGCTGACGCCGAACGCGCTGGTCGTGCCGGTCGACTACGCCACGTACTGCGCCGCCGAGGTCGCGCGCGATGCGGCCCTCTTCCTGGTCGACCACCGCGACCAGTTCGTGTCCAATCGCGAGGCGGGCCTGTTCGAGGGCTATCCGGACCCCTCAGCCATGATCGGCGAGGCCATCCTTGCGGGGACCGCGCGGCCGGCGAGCGGGCGGGTGGTCGTCACGCACCTGGGCGTCGGGTTGGCGGACGTAGTCTTTGCCGATGCCATTGTTCGGCGCGCGGAGGCTCTGGGCCTGGGGGTCGAGCTCCGGCGCTGACGCCAGGCGGCTCGCGGCAACGCGCGCCCGCTTCGCCAGATACGCCTTTCGCCGAATACTTCCACGTCGTAGTACGACCTCGCACGATCCGGGCGGACTGACGTGGCGCAGACAGCCAGCGCGTGCGTCGCTCCCCAGCCACACTGGCGATCATTCCGCCCACGGCGAGCCGGGTGTTCATGGAGGGTTCCGTGCGTCTCATCCAGTCGGTCGTGGCAGTCCTTGTCGCGCTCGTCCTCGTAGGCGTCATGGCAGTGGTCGGGCTGCTCGGCGCGCTGACGGCTCGGGCGCTGCCGCAGGTCTCGGGCACGGCGCCTGCTCCGGGTCTGGACGCTTCGGTGACGGTCGTCCGCGACCTCGCCGGGGTCGCGCACATCACAGCGGACTCGACCCATGACCTGATCTTCGCGCAGGGGTATGTCCACGCAAGCGAGCGAATGTGGCAGATGGAGGTCTGGCGGCATATCTCGGCCGGCAGACTGTCCGAGCTGTTTGGCGCGAGCCAGCTGGACACCGATCGGTTCATCCGCACACTCGGCTGGCGGGTAGCGGCCGAGCGCGACCTCGAGGCTCTGAACCAGGAGGCGCGCCTTGTCCTCGACGCCTACACCGCCGGCGTCAATGCCTGGCTCGACGCCCATCGAGGCTCGCTCGGCCTCGCGTATGTCGCTAGCGGGACGACGCCTGAACCGTGGACGACCCTGGACACGGTAGCCTGGGGGAAGGTGCAGGCCTGGAACCTGGGCGGCAACTTCGATACGGAGGTCTTCCGTTACCTGGCGGACGCCGCCCTCGGAGATCCGTCACGCACGGATGAACTGTTCCCGCCCTATCGCGACGACGCCCCGGTGATCACGCCATCGAGCCAGCTGGGCGCGGGGGCGGAGCCCGGCGCGGGGGCGGAGCCCGGCGCGGGGGCGGAGCCCGGCGCGGGGGCGGTCATCGGTGACACGCTTGCGGCCAGCGAACCGGCCGCCGCATCCATCGACCCGTCCGAAGCCGCGGCGTGGCGAGCCGTGGCGACCCTTGGCGGCAAGGCGCTTGCCCTCGCCGGACTCGACCTGGCTGACGGCCTGGCCTCGGACCACGGGATCGGCTCGAACAACTGGGTCGTAGGGCCGGCCCGATCCGCAACCGGCGGTGCGCTCCTGGCGAACGACCCACACCTCGGCATCTCCATGCCCTCGATCTGGTTCATCAACGGGCTCCATTGCCGCCTCGTCACCGCAGCCTGCCCCTGGGACGTGGCCGGCGTCTCGTTCCCGGGCGTCCCCGGGGTCGTCCTGGGTCATAACGCCCGGATCGCATGGGGTGCCACAAACGTCGATCCTGACGTCCAGGACCTCGTCATCGAGGCCGTCGACCCGGCCAACCCGGCCAATTACCTGCACGCGGGCACATCGGTCCCGTTCGCGGTTCGCCACGAGGAGATCAAGGTCAAGGGCGGCGAGACCGTCGCGTTCGACGTTCGCTCCACCGTCCATGGTCCGATCCTCAATGACGTCGACGGCCGGCTCACCGACGCGCCGCTCATGGCCCTGCGCTGGACGGCGACGATGGAACCCGACCGAACCTTTGAGGCGATCCTGGGGCTCAACACGGCCAGCAACTTCGATGCGTTTCGGGCGAGCCTCTCGCTCTACGGGGCGCCGTCGCAGAACTTCGTCTACGCGGACATCGACGGCCACATCGGCTACCAGCTCCCCGGGTACATCCCGATCCGCTCCGACCTAACCGACCGTGGCGATCGCCCGGTCCGGGGCGACGACGGCACGGGCGAGTGGATCGGACGGATCCCGTTCGACGACCTCCCGTGGCAACTGAACCCCGAGCCCGGCTGGATCGTCACCGCCAACAACGCCCCGGTCGATGGCGACTACCCGTACTTCATCGCCAACGAGCCGGACCCAGGCTATCGAGCCGAGCGGGTCATCGATCTCCTCGAAGCCGACGAAGGCGGCCTGACCGTCTCCGACCTTGGCGTCATGCAGTTCGACGGGGCGCCGCTCCGCGTGCGAACGACACTGCCGTACCTACGCGACGCGAAGCCGACAACGGCGGATGGGGCGACCGTCGCCGCCCGAATCCGGGGCTGGGTTGGCGATTGCCCCGTGGACAGCATGGGCTGTGCCGCGTGGAGCACCTGGGAATACCGGGTCCTGCGCGACGTGTTCGATGACGATCTTGGGGCTCTGGCTCGCGATTACGTGGGCAGCCCGAGCTCGTGGGTCCTGTTCGGCCGGCTGCTTGACCAGCCGTCGTCGGCTTGGTGGGACGACCTCGCCACGCCGGATCTCGTCGAACGAGCGCCGGACATCATCGCGCGTGCCATGGACGAGGCCGGCGCGGAGCTGCGCGACGCGATCGGCAGCCCGGATCGCTGGTCATGGGGCCGGCTGCACACCGCCACCTTCCGCGAGGCCACGCTCGGCCTGAGCGGGATCGGCCCGCTCGAGTGGTACTTCAACGATGGTCCGCACGCGGTCCCCGGCACTGCCGGCGCGATCAACAACACCTACTACCGCTTCTCGCGAGCCTACCCTGATCCTACCGACCCGGAGTACCAACCGGTCGGAATCGACCACGTCTTCGAGGTCACCAATCTTCCCAGCTATCGCCTGACCATCGACATGAGTGACCTCGACGGCGCCCGGATCGTGATCACCACCGGTCAGGCCGGCAACCCCTTCGACCGCCACGCCAACGACCAGATCGACCCCTGGCGCGCCGGCGACACGGTGCCGCTTCCGTTCACGGCCGAAGCCATCCTGCGTGACGCGACCGCGACGCTGACGCTCACGCCGTGACTGGCTCCGCGCCCGCTACTCGCTGACCTCGAGCGGCCCGTCGGGCACCTCGATCAGGATGCGGCCGTTCTCGACGACCACGGGGTAGACCGCCAGCGGGTCCTCGGCCGGCGGATCGAGGGGCTCCCCATTCGATAGGTCGAAGCGCGACAGGTGCAGCGCGCAGGTCAGCGTTCCGGCGGCTCCGTTCG
>JANNQZ010000288.1:0-2594 GCA_031401015.1 Chloroflexota bacterium
ATCGAGCGAAGCGCCGGGGCCGGGACCGGGTCGTCGCTGCCTGAGCCGGGCGAGGCTTTACCATCCGGCAGGTGACGCACCCCAGGCCCAACGCGCCGCCCGACCCTGGCCGCGACTCCGCGCCCGACGACTCGTCTGACCCGGAGCCCGACCTGACCAACAGCGATCTCGCCCGGATCTTCCACGAGATCGGCGACATGCTCGAACTCCAGGGCGAGCTGGTGTTCAAGACCGTGGCCTACCATCGCGCCGCGGACGAGATCGGGCGGAGCCCCGTTGACCTGGTGTCCGCCGCCCGAAGCCGTGCGCTCCCGCGGATCCCGGGCGTCGGCAAGGCGATCGGCGACAAGATCGAGGAGCTGGCCACGACCGGGCACCTTCGTCTCCTGGACCGCCTCAGGACGGAGATCCCGGCCGGTCTTGTCGATATCCTGCGGGTCCCCGGGCTGGGCCCGAAGACCGTCCGCCAGCTGCACCGGGAACTCGGGATCGAGTCGCTCGACGGGCTCCGCGAGGCAGCCGTTGCCGGCCAACTCCGCACGATCCGGGGGATGTCCGAGCGAACCGAGGCCGTCGTCCTGGACGAACTCGACCGGCTGGCGGATCAGCCGGCGTCGCGGATGCTGCTCGACTCGGCTGAGGATCTCGTGACCGCGTTGGTCCGGGAGCTGTCGACCGTGCCGGGCGTCGTCTCCATCGAGCCGGCAGGATCGTTCCGACGCCGGCGCGAATCGATCGGCGATCTGGATCTGTTGGCCGCCACCGAAGATCCGGGACGGTTGATGGCCGCGTTCGCAGCGTTGCCGATGGTCGACCGCGTGGTCAATCGGGGCAACGCGAAGTCGGCGGTCACGCTGAACCAGGGACCCCAGGTAGACCTGATGACCATGTTGTCGGACGCCGCCGGCACCTATCGAATCCACTTCACTGGATCGAAGGAACATAACGTGCGGCTACGCGCGATGGCCCGCGAGCGGGGCTGGAGCCTGTCCGAGAAGGGGTTCCTGCGGCTGGGCGAGGACGGAGAGCCCCTCACCGGTGCCGCCGCCGAGCTGCGCACCTTCGCCACCGAAACGGAGGCCTATGCGTTCCTGGGCCTCCCGTTCATCGAGCCGGAGCTGCGCGAGGACGCCGGCGAAATTGAGGCGGCGATCAGCGGGACGCTGCCACGGTTGATCGAGCTGGGTGATCTGCGCGGCGACCTGCACAGCCACTCCGACTGGTCGGACGGCCACCAGCCGATCGAGGTCATGATCGAGGCTGCGAGACGGCGTGGCTACGCCTACCAGGTTCTGACCGACCACACCCAGTCGCTTGCGATCGCGCGGGGCCTGAACCCGGATCGGGTCGCCCGGCAGGCCGCCGTTATCGCTGAATTGAACGCCCGGTTTGCTGACCAGGAAGCCGCGGGCACGGCTCCCCCGGAGACCCCGGCAGAAGGCTTCCGGCTCCTCCACGGCTGCGAGCTCGAGGTCCGCGCGGATGGCGTGCTGGATTACAAGGACGACCTGCTGGCGACCTTTGATCTCGTCGTGGCATCGGTACATGTCGGACGCCGCCAGCCTCGCGCCCAGCTGACCCAGCGAACCCTCAACGCCATCCGCAGTCCGCACGTCGACGTCATCGCCCATCCATCTGGGCGCAAGATCGGCCAGCGGCCGGATCTCGACCTCGACTGGGACACGATCTACGCGGAGGCGGCCCGGACCGGGACCGCGCTCGAGATGAATGGCTCGCCACCGCGCCTGGATCTCGCCGTGGAGCGGGCGCGCCGGGCGGTCAGCCTGGGCTGCGTGTTGGCGATCGACTCGGACGCGCACGACCTCTCCGAACTCGACTACATCGCCTGGGGCGTCAGCCAGGCCAGGCGTGCCTGGGTGGGCTCCGAATCGGTGGTGAACACGCGGTCGCGTGTGGATCTGCTGGCCTGGACGCGCGGCAAGGCGGCTCGGCTGTGAAGGCGGCTCGGCCCTGAACGCGACGCCGGCTGTGAAGGCGGCCAGGGTTGCGCCTGGCAGGCGACCCACGATGCTGATCCAGGACGAGGCCGCGCACCGCGATCTCGCGCTGGCAGCCGTGACGCTCGTGGGGCTGTCGCGCTTTGTTGATCCGCCGCTGGTCTGGCTGGTGGCTGGGCTGCTGCTGGGCGCCATGTTGCTGGGGGCGCTTCAGGTTCTGGCCGACGAGGCCGCGCCGTCCGAAGCCGCCGCCGGGGTCGCGATCGAAGCCCTGATCCTGCCAGCGGTCGCCGCGGTCGGCTGCCTCGGGGCGATCCGGCTCGTGCCAGCCGGATGGTGGCTGGCCCCGGCGCTGGGGATCACCTGGCTCCTGATCCGGCGGACGCTCGCGCTGGAGGCTCGGATCCAGCACGCGCCCAGGGGTGTCAGTGCGGATGATCGAACGTCGGTTTTGGTGATGATCCTGATCGTGGCGTTCATCGGGTTCGCCGGCGTCGCCGTGCTGGTTCCGGGCGGGCTCGCGGGAACTGGCGCGGCCGTCGGTCCGATGCTCGAATCGGACCTGGTCGTACTTGCTGCAGTGGACGGCCTCCTCGCCGGACTGCTTGGCTACCGGGCGTTTGCCCTGCGCCGCGG
>JANNQZ010000289.1:0-8930 GCA_031401015.1 Chloroflexota bacterium
GGAACGTCGGCATGACCGTCGTCGTCAGCCGCCGATCCCCGTCCACGACCGGGCCGCGGGTCCGTCGCAACGTGGTGGCGGAGATCGCCGCTCGGCGAAGCTCGGACGTCCGGGCGGAACTCGAATCCATGACGGCCGCCGAGTTGCGCGCAGCCGTCCGTGCCGCCCCGCCCCCGCGACCCATCGCGGAGCGGCTCGCCGCGCCCGGTCTGCACCTGATCGCCGAACTCAAGCGCGCGTCACCGTCGGCCGGTCAGATCGCCGCGGCGGGCGACGATATCATCGCCCGCGCCCGAGCCTATGAGGCCGGCGGAGCGGCCGCGATTTCGGTCCTGTGCGAGCCGCACTGGTTCGGTGGATCCGTGGGTGATCTGCGAAGGGTCCGAGCCGCGGTTGCGATCCCGATCCTGGCCAAGGACTTCGTCGTCGAGTCCAGGCAGCTCCCCATGCTTCGGGCCGCCGGTGCAGATCTCGTGCTGCTGCTCGCCGTCCTGCACCCAGCGAAGCGACTGGCACGACTCGTGTCGCAGGCGCTGGATCTGGGGTTGGAGCCACTCGTCGAGGTGCATGACGCCGGTGAGCTGGAGCGTGCGCTCGCCACCGACGGCCGCCTCATCGGGCTCAACAATCGGGACCTGCGAACGCTCGACGTCGACGTTGACCGCGCCGGTCGGCTCCGCGAACGCGTGCCTGATGACCGGCTGGTGATCGCCGAATCCGGGGTTCGCGATCCGTCGATCGTTGCCCGCTGGCGAGCGCTTGGCTTCGATGGCGCCCTCGTCGGCGAGGCGTTGATGCTCGATCCGGATCCGACTGCCGCAGTGGCCGCGTTCGTCTCGGCTGGGCGCGCGCCCGCTGACCCTGCGAACGTGGCACGACGCCCATTTGTGAAGATCTGTGGGGTTACAGACGCCGACGGCGTGCTGGCTGCGATCCGCGCCGGTGGCGATGCGATCGGGCTCAACCTTGTCCCCGGCACGCCCCGGGCGCTTTCGATTGACGAGGCCGTTGAGCTGTCCAGGTTGATCCGGTCGGCGACCGGACCGGGCGAGCGGCCCCAGATCGTGGCCGTCACCGCTGATGCGGACGCGGACCTCATGGCCGCCATCATCCGCGCGATCGATCCTGACGTCGTGCAGCTCAACGGCTCTGAATCCGTGGAGGCGGCACGCTTGATTGGGCGCCGGACCTGGAAGGTGCTCCACCTGCCACCGGCCGCGACCCCGACGGCAGCCGGGACGGCCACCACCGAGTCCGCCGGCACGACGGCCGCCGGGTCCGCCGCCGCCAACGCGGCCACCACTGGTTTCGACGCGACCTCGGCTACGCCCGCCTCGGCGACCAGCTCGGAGATCGTCGCCCGCGGTCACGCTTACCTCGCCGGCGGTGTCGAGCGCCTCCTCCTCGACACCGCCGGCGGGCCACACCCCGGTGGCACCGGCCAGCGTGCCTCCGAGCTGCTGGCCGCCTCGATCGCCCGGGAACTGCCGGTGACCCTGGCCGGCGGCCTGCATCCGGCGAACGTGGCCGGTGCGGCGCGGTCGATCCCGCTGGTCGGCGTCGATGTCGCGTCCGGCGTCGAGCGACCGCGCGTGGAGGGCGAGCGGCCCACCAAGGATCCGCTTCGTGTCGCGCTCTTCGTCAAGCGGGCGCGGGCCGCTCGCGATGATCGACCCAACATCGCCTTCGGCCCGACTCCCGTCCACGAGGCCCTGCTCAACGCCGATGGGGCTGGTCGGTGGGGAATGGAACGCGATTTCGGGGGCCGCTACGTTCCGGAAACCCTGATTGCTGCCCTGGAACAGCTCGAATCCGCCTACGACGCCGTGCGCCAGGACCCCGTCTTCTGGTCTGAGCTGCGCGAACTTCTGGAGCGCTTCGCCGGCCGCCCGACCGCGCTCTACCGGGCCGATCGACTCGCTGCGGCGGTTCGTGACGAGGCAGCTCGGCTCGCGCGGGAGACCCCACGCGCGGCGGCGATTCCGGGGCTGCGGCTCTACCTCAAGCGTGAGGACCTGGCGCATACCGGCGCGCACAAGATCAACAACGCTCTCGGGCAGGCGCTCCTGACCCGACGCCTGGGCAAGACCCGGGTCATCGCCGAGACCGGAGCCGGTCAGCACGGCGTTGCGACGGCGACGGCATGCGCATTGCTCGATCTGCCCTGCGTCGTGTACATGGGCGCCGAGGATATCGAGCGCCAGGGTCCGAACGTCCTGCGCATGCGGGCGCTGGGCGCCGAGGTTCGCTCGGTGACCTCGGGCACGGCGACCCTGAAGGACGCCGTGAATGAGGCCATGCGCGACTGGGTCACCAACGTCGAGAACACCCATTACGTACTCGGTTCGGCCATGGGGCCGCACCCGTACCCGACGATCGTGCGCGATCTCCAGCGGCGGATCGGCGACGAGGCGGCCGCCCAGCTCGCCGCTTTCGAAGGTCGGTTGCCGGATCTCGCCGTGGCCTGCGTCGGCGGGGGATCGAACGCCATCGGCCTGCTCGCGCGGTTCATCGGCGAGCCGTCCGTCCGGATCGCGGTGGTCGAGGCCGCCGGCGACGGGCTTGCCACAGGACGCCACGCGGCGGCGATCCTTGGGGGAACGCCGGGAATCCTCCACGGTTCGCGCTCGCTGATGCTCCAGGACGCGGACGGCCAGGTGACTGAAGCGCACTCAGCCTCCGCGGGGCTGGACTACCCGGGGATCGGACCGCAGCTCGCGGCGCTCGCCGAAGCCGGCCGGATCGAGGTCGCCGCCGCCACGGACCGCGAAGCCGTGGCCGCCATGCGGACCTGCACCCGCGTCGAGGGGATTCTGCCCGCGCTCGAGACAGCGCATGCGATCGCAGCACTCCCCAAGCTGCTGGCGAGCGTCGGCGGGCTGGGCGGGTCGTGGCCGGACGAGCTGCTGGTGCTGGTCGGCTTCTCGGGTCGCGGCGACAAGGACCTCGCGGCGCTGGAACGGTTCGTCGATGTCCAACCGTGGGGCGGTGGGCAGTGACACCGACGGCAGGGAGCGGAGGGACCCAGGTCGCCGCCATGGGCACCCGCACCAAGGTGTCGGCCCTGGCTTCGACCGAGACCGGGACGAACCAGACGACCGGCGCCCGCCGAATTGCCACGGCGTTCGCCTCCGCCCGCGCCCAAAGCCGGATCGCCCTGATCCCGTACGTCGTCGCCGGCTACCCCGACGCCGAAACCAGTTTCGCGATCGCGCTCGCGGCCGCCGATTCGGGCGCCGACCTGCTGGAGGTGGGCCTGCCGTTCTCCGACCCGCTGGCCGATGGTGCCACCCTGCAGCGCGCGTCGAGTGCGGCCATCGCGGCGGGCGCCACCCTCGAGCGATCGCTCCGGTTGATCGAACGGATCGGGGCGGCCCGTCCGGACCTGCCGTTGGTCCCGATGGCCTACGCCAATCAGGTGATCGGTGGCGGTGACGGCGAGGCCGTGGCCAGGCGGCTGGCGGGCGCCGGGGCAGCCGGCTTGATCGTTGCGGACCTGACGCCCGACGAGGGGGCGCCGTTCGAGGCGGTCGCGCGCGCGGCTGGCTTGGCCGTTGTCTACCTCGTCGCACCCACGACGTCGCCCGCGCGAGTAGCAAGGATCGCCTCGCGCAGCGGCGGGTTCCTGTACTGCGTCTCCCTGGTCGGCGTGACCGGCGCCCGCGCCTCGCTGCCGTCCACCGTCGGGAAGCTCGTTCGGGATGTGAAGGCCGCCTCGCCGGTGCCGGTGGCGGTCGGGTTCGGTGTCAGTCGTCCAGTCCATGTCCGGGCGATCGCGCGGGCCGGCGCGGACGGGGTCATCGTCGCCTCGGCCTTGGTCGATGCCCTCGGGCTTGACGGCCGTGATGTTGCTGCCATGGCCGCCCTGGTGCGCCGTCTCGCGGACGCCACCCGCCGGTGAGCCAGCGGATCAAGGTCACCGTCGAATCGACACCGACGAAGACCTTCGCAACGGCCATCGATTGGCCCGGCTGGTCTCGCTCGGGCAGGACGGTGGACCTGGCGCTCGAGGCGCTGGCCGCGGCAGCTCCCCGCCATGCTCGCGTCGCGGGGGAGGCCGGGGAGCCGTTCCCGGAAGAGGGTGCCATCCTCGAGTTCGAGATCGTCGAGCAGGCGCCAGGTGGCAGCGGCACGGCATTCGGAGTCCCAAGCCGTGTCACCGATGCCGATCGGCGCCCGACCAGCCCAGCTGAGGCGGACCGTCTCCGGCGGCTGGTGGCTGCGGCGTGGGCCGTGTTCGATCGGGTCTCCGCGACGGCGCCGGCCGAGCTGCGCAAGGGTCCACGTGGTGGTGGCCGCGACCGCGACAAGATGATCGCGCATGTCGTGGAGAGCGACCACGCCTACGCCCGTGAGATCGGTCTCCGCCTCACGGCGCCCGCTCCCGATGACCGCGGCGCGATCACCGCGATGCGCGCGGCCATGCTCAACGTCCTCGGCTCGCCGTCCGATGGTTCCCCGATTGCCGACCGCAGGTGGACAGTCCGCTACGCCGCCGGCCGAATCGCCTGGCACGCCCTCGACCATGCCTGGGAGATGGAAGACCGCAGCGACGTGACCTAGGAGAACGCGCTGAGCAGTTCCCGGTACGCGTCCACGCAGGTGTCCCCTGGATCCGCCGAGCGGAGCTGGACGCAGACGTGGTCGGCGCCGGCGTCGAGGTGGGCCTGGACCCGCGCGGCGACGTTGTCCACGGATCCCTGGGCGACCACAGCATCAATCAGCCGATCGCTGCCGTCGCCCGCCAAGTCCGCGTCGGACCAGCCGAGACGTCGCAGGTTGTTGGCGTAGTTCGGCTGGCCCAGGTGCCGCCGGGCAAAGCCCCGAGCGACCTCGCGCGCACGGGCTGCGTCGCGGTCGATAACCGCCGTCTGCTCCACCGCGAGAAACGCGCCCGGTCCGAGCCGTTCCCGCGCCATGACCGTGTGCTCGACCGGCACGAAATACGGATGCGCCCCATCCGTCCGTTCCGCGGCCAGGTCCAGCATGCGCGGGCCGAGGGCAGCCAGGAGGACCGGCGCCGGTTCGGCCGGGCTCGGGGCGGCATAGGCTGCCGCGGCCATGGCGTCAAGGTACGCGGACATCGTCTCGATCGGTTTCCCGTACGTGCCGCCGCGTGTCGCGACCGACGGCCCGTGGCTCACCCCGATCCCCAGCACGAACCTGCCAGGGTAGGCGTCGGCCAGCGCCCGAGCCCCGTTGGCCATCGCCATCGGATCGCGGGCGTAGATGTTGGCAATGCCCGTCGCGATCACGAGCCGCGCATTTGCGGCGAGGAGGATCGCGGCGTGGGCCATCACGTCCTTGCTGCCCAGGCTTTCCGGGATCCAGAGGGAGTGGACACCCAGCGACTCGTACCGGGCGACAGCGGCCCTGGCGTCAGCTGCCGCCAGCGTCTGGAGGGCGAAGCTCCACACGCCCACCCGGCCCAGGCTGGCTGTCAACGTAGCCCGTCGCTCAAGGGTCACGAGGGCGAGGGTACTCGAACCTGGCCCTCGCCGAAGCCGAATCGAGTGCCCGGATCCAACTGGTTCGCGTGCACGCACGGCTCGTCAATGGGCGTCTTCGCCTGTCTGGATCAAAGGCGGGTCGCTGGCGCGGTAACACGTCCGGGCGAGCGGCGTCGGAACCGGTGATGTCATCGACCCCTGGTCGATGAGATGCCCAGGAGGCCCCAGGTGATCCGCGAACTCGAACGCTTCATTCGCCTGTTGCGCCTTGCCGAGATGCGGCGAGACTTGCTGGCGATCACCGTGGTCCAGTCCCGTGTCGGGCGCCTCACGTACGCGGCGCTCGAGGGGATGGCAGCCCGCGGCTGACGCTATCGCTCCAGGATCCGACTCGGAGCCCAGTTCCACCCAGAGCCAAGTTCTGCCCTTGACATCGGCCGGCCGGGGTCGAGACTGATGCGACGGCTCGGACAGGCGCGCTAGCCACCGGCGAGGCCGTCCGCAGAAGGTGGCCGCGTGGCGGATCAGCGGCCGGGGAAATCGGACCCTGTAACACCAAGCGGCGTTGAGCGTCCTGATCCCGTGCTTGAACCCGCGACGGCCTCCGATGTCGTCTTTGGCGAGGCGCGACCGCGCGTGACCGACCATGCGGCGGCGGTAGTCGACATCGTCTCGGCCGCCTACGACACGCTCGAGCGAGCGCTCTACGGCTTCGCCCTCGGGATCACGCATAGCGGAACGGCTGCGGAGGACCTGGTCCAGGAGACCTTCCTTCGCCTGGTCAAGGAAGTCCAGGCCGGGCGAACGCCGGACAATGTCCGAGCTTGGCTGTATCGGGTCTGCGCCAACCTGGCGACCAGCCGCGGTCGACGGGCCACGGTCGCCACGCGGTACCTGCCCTTCCTGGCCTCACGCGAGGTCGGCGAAACGCCCGAAGCTCGGCATCTACGCCTCGAGCTCGGAACCGAGCTGAACGCCGCCATGGCCGAACTGTCCCACGATGAGCGCACCGGCCTGCTGCTTGCGGCCGGCGGGTATCACGGTCCGGAGATCGCCGAGATGATCGGGCGTACCCATGCGGCCACACGAACGATGCTGTCGCGGGCCCGCCTGAAGGTCCAGGGGCGGCTCTCCGAGGGGGTCGGCCGCCATGCATGACCATCCCGAGATCCTGGCGCTCGCGGCGGCAGCGATCGACTTCGAGCTCGAACCGGCGGAGCGGTCGCAACTTGAATCGGCACTGGAGACCTGTTCCCTTTGCCGCCGGCAGGCAGCGGCGATGCGTGCCACCGCCACGGTCCTGCGGCGCCCCTCGGACATCGGAACCCCTGGTCGCGTTCGTGATGTGGTCATCGGGGCGGCCATGGGCGGTGGTCGCCGCACACCAGCTTTTCGTTCATTGCTTGCGGCCAGCCTCTCGCTCCTCGTCGTCCTCGGCGGGACGGTCGCCGTTGTTGGCAACCGCGGCTTGAACATCTTGCCGCCAGCGTCGCCAAATGCCTCTCACCCAATCCAGACGGCAACGGCCCTCGCGAGCCCCACGGCGTCCCCGGCAGCCTCACAGGCATCGCCATCGCCCACCGCCCAGCCATCGATCGTCTCGCCCGCGCCCACCCAGACCTCGCCGGCGAGCAGCCCATCGCCCGAGAACCTCGGGCCGCTCGGGACTGGCGAAATCGCGGCCATGGTGAGTAGCGGTCGGCTGGTCATCCGAACCAAGCCGGGGACCGGTGCCGACTCCGCCATCTTCAAGACCGGGCTCTATCCCGGCCAGCGTGTGCTCACCCTCGAAGGGCCCGACGAAGCGGACGGTTATCCATGGTTCCTCGTCCGCCTCGGTGTCATCGAGGGTTGGGCGGCGGCCGCGAGCCGTGATGGCGAGCCCTGGCTCGCGCCCGTCCGCAATGGGCTCATCGCGTTCGTGCGGGACAGCTTTGACGGCTCCGGCGAGGCGATCGTCACGGTCGGCCCCGATGGTGTGGCCGGCGGGGCGGTGCTCCTCGACGATCCGAACCTGGTCCACTACGAACAGCTGGCGTGGTCGCCCAACGGCCGCAAGCTCGCCTTCGTGGGCACGCCCCTGGGTTCGGTCAACGGTTCAACGGAGATCTACACGATTGATGCCGACGGGACGAATCTCGTCCAAATCACCGTCAACGAGGTCGATGACGACAGCCCGGCGTGGTCCCCAGATAGCACGCGGCTGGCGCTTCGCGTCGATGCGCTAGACGTCAGCGCGGCGGTAGATTCGAATGTGGTCGTGGCGCCGGTCGTTGGTCCCGGGATCACCGTGCTCGGTCCAGGCTCCAACCCGGTCTGGTCGCCGGACGGGCTACAGGTCGCCATGACGGTTTCGGACGCCGGTTCCACACAAGTCTGGGTGCAGGGAGCCGACGGAAGTGACCGACGACAGATCGGCGACGTGACCGTGGAGTCGGCGCCGCCGGCATGGTCTCCCGACGGACAGACCCTGGTGGTTTCCTCATCGGGTTTGACTCTGATCGATGTCGCGTCCGGAGCGATCGTGCCTTTGACCGCGGAAGCCGGGTCGATGCCAGCGTGGTCAATCGGTGGGACGATCGCCTTCTCCGCGCCTGAGTCAGCGTCGCCGAGCGTCTACCTTGTGGACGCCGACGGCAGCAACGTCAGGCCCGTGTCGGCCGACCTGGGCTTTGCATCGGTGCCCAGATGGTCGCCCGATGGTCGCTGGCTGCTTCTCGGCGACGAAGACGGTAGCTCGCCGGTCGCGATCGTCGATCTCAGCACCGGAGAATTGACGCTGCTCGGGAGCGAGGACGGCGCGGGCCGATCGTCAGCCTGGCAGCCCCGCCTCCCATGAAGGGAAACCCATCGATTGGTCAAGCCCATGACCCGCGGATGAGCCGGGCGCGCCGACCGCTGATCGTCGTGGCGCTTGTGGCCGCCGCAGTCCTCTCGCTCGAGCCTATGCCGATCTCCACGACGGTGCGCTGCACGACCACGATCATCGAGCTGTAGAGGCCCGCAAATGCTCAGGATCCTCGCACGATCGCTGCTGTGCCTGTCCCTCATCGCGGGCTGTGCGAGTTCATCCCTATCGCCGTCGTCCTCGCTCGCTCAAACAAGTCCGAGCCCCGCGTCATCGGCCGACAACTCGCCAGGGCCCATACGGTCAACGGCGACGCCTGGACCTACGGGGTCCACGACAGAGTCGTCGTCGCTTCTACCGGCGCCCGCCTCGACGACTCTCCCGGTCCGCGGATCCGGCCGAGAGATCGGGCGAAGTTTGCGGACAACACCGGGTCCGGCCGGGGGCTTGTACCTGTTGATATCCACCGAGCGGCGTTCCGTCGTGGCGCTCCTCGACTCGTCGGGTAAGCCTCGATCCGGCTGGCCTATTGCCCTGCACGACAGCTGGTGTCACCTGCCGGCTCCCGCCACTGACGGCTCCATCCGCCTGGTCTGCGGGTTCTACTCCGACACAGCTAGCCGTGCCTACTC
>JANNQZ010000290.1:0-3304 GCA_031401015.1 Chloroflexota bacterium
CGTCGGGCGGGATCCGTGCGTGGCAGGCACGGATCGGCGGCTCAGTGGGTGTCTTGGGGGCCTACGCCCGCGTCCTGCAGTCTGCCAGGCACGTCGGCCGTTGGACCTGGGCGGAACCGGGTCCAGGTGTCAACAACGTCCTCGTGAATCACATCTAGTCGCGGAATGGAGCTGAGAATCGGCCGCGATGGCGGCCCAGGGCAAGGCGGTGGAGAGCACGTGAGCGCACGCACCTCGAGGTGCGTAAGCGAGCGCGCGCAGCCGACAACGCAGCCGCGCGGGGATGACAGCGGCGGCCAGGGACCACACCGTGGCATCGCAGCGTGATATCCGGCGCCGCATAGGCGCCGTACGGAACATCAAGCAGATCACCCGGGCGATGCAATTCGTTGCGGCTTCCAAGCTCAAGCGTGCCCAGGATGCGACCCTGGCTGCCCGGCCGTACAGCGAGAAGCTCGACGAGGTCCTGGCGGACCTGGCGGCCGTGCTCGGCGCCGACGATCATCCGCTCCTGGCCGGGCTGACCGAGGGCGGCAAGCGTCTGATCGTCCTGGTCACCACGGATCGAGGGCTCGCAGGACCGCTCAACACCAACACCATCCGCTTTGCGGCACGCGAGATCACGGGCCACCCGGGTGATCTGACCCTGGTGACGGTCGGGCGAAAGGGCCGCGACGCGATGCGCCGGGCCGGCGTCCCGATAGCCGCCCATTTCGCAGGCTTTGGTGACCGGCCCGCCTTTGCCGATGTCCTGCCGCTGGCCCGGCTGATCACCGACGACTTCCTGGCGGGCACGTACTCCCGCGTCGACGTGGTCTACAACCGCTTCGTGTCCACCCTCGTCCAGCGCCCGGAGATGATCCAGGTGCTGCCGATCCGCCCGGCCGCGGACACCGAGGGGATCCCGGGCAACCAGTTCATCTTTGAACCAAGCGCGACGGCCGTCCTGGAACGGCTCGTCCCGCGGTATGTGGCCACCCGCCTGTTCCAGGCGGTGCTCGAGGGCAAAGCCAGCGAGGAATCCGGCCGCATGGTGGCCATGAAGAACGCAACGGAGAACGCGGAGGATCTGATCGAGGATCTGACGCTCTCGTACAACAAGGTCCGCCAGTCCAACATCACCCGCGAAATGATCGAGATCGCGTCCGGCGCAAACGCCCGCTGACGCAACAGGACGCAGGAGGCAACCCACACCATGGCGATCGCCGCACCCACCGCGACCGGGCGAGTCATCCAGATCACCGGGCCCGTCGTCGACATCGAGTTCCCGGCCGGGCAGCTGCCGGCCATCCTCAACGCCGTCGAGATCCAGCGGCCGGGCCAGGATTCGCTCGTCTGTGAAGTCCAGCAGCACCTCGGCAACAACTGGGTTCGCTCGGTTGCCATGACCACCACGGACGGCCTGGCCCGCGGGGTTCCCGTTCTCGACACCGGCGCCCCGATCACGGTGCCGGTCGGCGAGGCGACCCTCGGTCGCGTGTTTGACGTGTTGGGCCGGCCCATCGACAACAAGGGTCCCGTGAACGCCCTGGTCCACCTGCCAATCCATCGTTCGGCGCCGGCGTTCGACCAGCTCTCGACCGAGGTCGAGGTTTTCGAGACGGGTCTGAAGGCGATCGACCTGATCTGCCCGTTCAAGAAGGGCGGCAAGATCGGCATCTTCGGCGGTGCCGGCGTGGGCAAGACGGTCATCATCCAGGAGCTGATCCGCAATGTCGCCCAGGAGCACTCGGGCTACTCCGTCTTCGCCGGTGTCGGGGAGCGCAGCCGCGAGGGCAACGACCTGATCGCGGAGATGACCGAATCCGGCGTTCTGGCCAAGACCGCCTTCGCATTCGGCCAGATGAACGAGCCGCCCGGCGCCCGTCAGCGGGTCGCGCTGACCGGCCTGACGATGGCGGAGTACTTCCGGGATGAGGAGGGCCGCGATGTCCTCCTGTTCATCGACAACATCTTCCGCTTCACCCAGGCCGGCTCGGAGGTCTCCGCGCTCCTCGGCCGGATGCCATCAGCCGTCGGCTACCAGCCGAACCTCGCGACAGAGATGGCCGGTCTTCAGGAACGGATCACGTCAACCCGAAAGGGCTCCATCACGAGCCTCCAGGCGGTCTTCGTGCCCGCTGACGACTACACCGACCCGGCGCCGGCGACGACCTTCGCCCACCTCGATTCGACCATCCGGCTGGAGCGCAACATCGCGGAGCTCGGCATCTATCCGGCGGTGGATCCGCTGACCTCGACCTCGCGCGTGCTCGACCCGAACGTCGTCGGCCAGGAGCACTACGACGTCGCCCAGGAGACGAAGCGTGTCCTCCAGCGCTACCGCGACCTCCAGGACATCATCGCGATCCTGGGCATCGACGAGCTGTCCGAGGACGACAAGTCGACCGTCGCCCGTGCCCGCCGCCTCCAGCGGTTCATGAGCCAGCCATTCTTCGTGGCGGAGGTCTTCACCGGCCGCTCCGGCAAGTACGTCTCGATCAAGGACACCGTGGCGTCATTCAAGGAGATCCTCGAGGGCAGCACCGACACGCTGCCCGAACAGGCCTTCTTCCTGGCCGGCACCGTCGACGACGTGCGCGAGAACGCGGCGAAGCTGGCGGGCGGCCACGGCCAAAATGAAAATCATAGCCGGTCACCACATGGGCCACCTTCATTCTATCGACCAGGTGTTGCTGGATGAATTCATGCGGCTCCAGCAACGAGAGTGCCTTGTCAAAAGTCAGGCTCAGGACAAACGAGGCGCCAAGGACGGCGGCCAAGCGGGTTTTCAAGGGAAGCGGCGTCAGGCGGAAAACCGGTTCATCCGGTTTGAAAAAACTTCTGGGATGGGGCTCGAACGTTACAATCCCCCAAGGCTTGCCCAGGCGCCTTGCCTGCTCGCTGGCAATAAGAAGCAGCTTCTGGTGACCGCGATGCAAGCCATCAAAGTTTCCGATCGCCACCACGGCATGATGAAATTCCAGGGGAACGGGCTCATGGGCCCCAAGCAAACGCATTCATTCTCACTTCAGCCACGCGACGGCACAAATACCGTTGCTTCGCCCTCAACCACAATCTTGCCATTCACTTCGCAATGGCAGGCAAACTGGGCGCGGCGCCTAGCCATATCAAGACTTGCCACGCGGGCCAAGGCCTTCACCGTGTCGCCAATACGGACGGGCGCCAGAAACCGCAGGTTTTGCGACAAATAGATACATCCGGGGCCGGGAAGCCTGGTGCCGAGAACGGTTGAGATGAAACTGGCGGTCAGCATGCCATGGGCAATGCGGGATTTGAAAAACGTCCCGGAGGCATATTCTTC
>JANNQZ010000291.1:0-4076 GCA_031401015.1 Chloroflexota bacterium
TTCCAGGACCAGGTCTTCGTGTTCACCCCAAAGGGCGACATCAAGGACCTGCCGGCTGGCGCCACACCGCTTGATTTCGCCTATCGGATCCACACGGACGTCGGCCATCGAACGATCGGCGCCAAGGTCAACAATCGACTCGTCCCGCTCGACACGCGGCTCAAGAACGGCGACATCGTCGAGGTTGTGACCACCAAGGGCGAGCATGGCCCCTCGCGCGACTGGATGAACGTGGTCAAGACCAGCCACGCGCGCGAAAAGATCCGTCAATGGTTCAAGCGCAAGGACCGCGACGAGAATATCGTCCATGGTCGCGAATCGCTCGAACGCGAGCTTCGCCGGCTGGCCCGGACCTCGATTTCGGCTGTCGGCGCAGAGCGGATCGGGGAGGTCGCCCGGCAGTACAACCACGATAGCCTCGACGACTTCTACGCCGCGGTTGGCTATGGCGCGATCAGCGCGCAGTCCGTGGTCATGCGCCTTGGCGTGGTCGATGACACCCACGGCACCCTGCCGTCGGTCGCCCCTCCGCAGCAGGTTGCCCGTGCCGGTGGGGTGCGGGTCAAGGGCGTCGGCGACCTGCTCGTTCGCTTTGCCAAGTGCTGCACGCCGATCCCCGGCGACCCGATTGGCGGGTTCATCACCCGCGGCAAGGGGGTGACGGTCCATCTCCAGACCTGCCCGACGATGGTCAACGAGCGCGAGGTAAACCGGCTCATCGAGGTTGAATGGGAGGCGGCGCCCACGCAGACGTATCCGATCGCGATCCGCGTGGAGGCCTACGACCGGACTGGCCTGCTCAGCGACATCACCCAGGTCGTGGCCGAGAACAAGGTCAACATCCTGGCTGCGCACGTCGGCGTGACCCCGGATCACACGGCAGTCGTAACGGCCACGCTCCAGGTGGCTTCGGTGTCACAGCTGGCCCGGGTCATGAGCCGGATCGAGACGCTCAAGGACGTGATCACCGTCCAGCGCGACCTCGGCTGAGGGCGGCTGGTCGGTCCAATACCGCTCTACCGGGGGGCGTAGAGTGATCGCCTGCCGGGTGCACGCGAGGGAGAAGCGACCACATGACACCCTCGTGAGCTCGTGGACATGCGTGACTAGTCTAGCTAGACTAAGGCCATGAGCACACCATCTGAGATCGTCAACGTCCATGCCGCCAAGACCAACCTGTCCCGATTGCTGGAGCGCGCGGAGGCGGGCGAGGAGATCGTCATCGGTCGAGCAGGCAAGCCAATTGCGAAGCTTGTGCCCTATGTCCCGGATCGGCCCAGGCGTGTCTTCGGGGCGCTCAGGGGGCAGATCGTGATCCACGGTGACTTCGACGCCGACAACGATGCGATCGCGGCCGACTTCTACCGCATCGACCCCGATGACCCGCTCGGGTGAGGCTTTTGATCGACAGTCAGGTCCTGATCTGGATCCTCGTCGACCATCCACGCCTTAAGCCGCCCATTCGTGAACTCGTAACTTCTGCGGATGTGGTCCGCGTGTCCGCAGCGTCGATCTGGGAGATCTCGATCAAGCGCGCCCAGGGTCGCCTGTCGGTCCCGGACGATCTTCTGGACCGAGTCCGCACATCGGCGATCGAACCGCTCGCGGTCACGATGGAGCACGGGTGGCTCGCGGGAGGATTGCCGATGTTCCATGCTGACCCATTCGACCGGTTGATCGTCGCGCAGGCGATTTCGGAGGGACTGACGATCGTCACCAGCGATCGACGCATCCGCGAGTACGGCGTGCCCGTGATCGCCGCTTGATGCCCCAGACTTCTCGGATGCCGATCCACCGGGCACCGCGCGGGACTCGCGACCTGCTGCCCACCGAGACGCCGACCTGGACGCGCCTGGAACGGCTTGCCGCTGATCTTGCCGAGCGCTACGGCTATCGACGGATCGAGACGCCGCTATTCGAGCAGGCGAACGTCTTCGAGCGAGGCGTTGGCGAGGTCACCGACATCATCGAGAAGGAGATGTTCCGGATCGCGCCGCGCACCGAGGAATCCGAATCGTGGGCGCTCCGGCCGGAGCCGACCGCGGGGATCGTCCGAGCGTACGTCCAGCACGGGATGCAGACCTGGCCGCAGCCGGTCAAATTGACCATGACCGGCCCGATGTTTCGCTATGACCGCCCCCAGGCCGGGCGCTACCGCCAGTTCTGGCAGTTCGACATCGAGGCGATCGGGGATCCCGGTCCGGCTGTGGACGCCGAGATCATCGAGCTCGGGATGCGGTTCTATCGTGAGGCTGGCCTGTCCGGCGTCGAGGTGCGCCTCAATTCGATCGGCGATGGGGCGTGCAGGCCCGCCTACATCGCGGAGCTGAAGGCCTTCTTCGAACCGCATCGGGCCGTGTTGCCGGCGATCGAGCGGGCAAGGCTGGACAAGAACGTCCTGCGGTTGCTCGATTCGAAGGACCCCGCGATGGCGGCACTCCATGCCGTTGCGCCGCGGATCTCGGATCGCCTCTGTCCCGCTTGCGCGGAACATTTCAGTGCCGTCCGCAACCACCTGAGCGCCCTCGGGGTCCCATATCGACTGGAACCGGGACTCGTTCGAGGCCTCGACTACTACACGCGGACCGCCTTCGAGTTCTACGTCGTCGGGCGCGAGGGACAACAGCAGGCAATCGGTGGCGGCGGGCGATACGACGGCCTGGTCGAGTTGCTGGGCGGACGTCCGACCCCGGGGATCGGGTTCGGGATCGGGTTGGATCGGCTGGTCCTGGCACTCACGGAGACCGGGGTCGCGCCAGCGGAGGAGGCCGGGCCTACGGCCGTCGTCGTCGGTGCGAACCCGGACGACACGGTCACCCGCCTCAAGATCGCCATGGACCTGCGCGCGGCGGGCATTGCCGCCCGCTCGGAACTCGGCAGACGCAAGCTCGGCAAACAGCTGGAGGCCGCCGCGCGGGACGGCGCACACTTCGCGGTCATCATCGGTGACGAGTTGGCCGGTGGCGAGGTCGGCCTGCGCGACCTCCCGGCAGGCACCCAGAAGGTCGTACCGCTCTCGGATCTGGCTCGCGAGATTGAACGAGCCCACAGCGCGCACCACCACGGCTGACTGACGCCTGCGCCGTGGTACCTGGAGTACCGCATTCCGCACGAATGAAGGTGGCCCGCCGCCAGATTCGACACGTGTTGTCGATATCGGGCAGGACGACGAGGCATTCATTCCGAATCCGGTACGGCCAGTACCCAAGGGCGCCGGTGGAGCGCGGGAGGGCGGAGCGAGGCGTCGGCGGAGTGGGCGCTGGCAGTGTCTCGGTCACGCCCGGCTTACGGGGAGCCGAGCACCCGCGCGAGATCGTCGAGTTCGGGGACGACCATCGCGGCACCGGCCCGCTGAAGTGCCGCCGTGTCAACCGCCGACCCGGCCAGCACACCGATGGCGACCATTCCGGCAGCGACGGCCGCGAGCATGTCCCAGGTCGCGTCACCGACGTACCAGCAGGTGCCTGGTTCGATGGACAGCTCCTGCGCGGCCAGCAGCAGCAGGTCCGGCGCGGGCTTGGCGTGTCTGACGTGGCTGGCGTCGACGATTATCGGCTCCCGGGGCAGCCCAAGAGCTGCGACGGAAGCCGCCACCTGATCCTTCCGGCTCGAGGTTGCAATGGCCCATGGAATCCGGCGACGATCGAGTTCGGTTAACAGCCCCACGACACCTGGGAGTGGCTGCGGTGAATGGTTGAGGCGCGCGTAGATCTCGCCAGACGCGCGGTCGATCTCATCGGACTGGGCCTCGTCAATGGGGCGACCGGCGCCGGCGGCGACCTCGCGGGCAAGGCGCCGGCCATCCAGCCCGATCAGTGGCGCCAGGATGTCCCGGCTCGTGGGCAGGCCGGCATGCACGAGGGCGAGCTCCCATGCCGCGATCCGCACGTTGACCGTGTCGACGAGCGTGCCATCGAGGTCGAACAGGACGGCGCCGGGCAGGAGCAGCTCGTCGAGCGCGGTCACCACCCTGTCACTCTAGCCCGTATGCTCCGCCCCCGGCCCCAGGCCCGGCGGTGCCCCCGGCCCCAGGCCCGGCGGTGCCCCCGGCCCCAGGCCCGGCGGTGCCCCCGGCC
>JANNQZ010000292.1:0-6252 GCA_031401015.1 Chloroflexota bacterium
CGTATCCCTCGTCGGGTCGGTCGGTGCCTCGGACCTGATGCACATGGCGTCGATCGGTCTCGTGGCAATGGGCGAGGGCGAGGCGGAGCTTGATGGTGAGCGCCTCGTCGACCAGGACCCGGAGGTTGGGTCTTGTGGCCAGCACGACCAGCGCGTCGGCCGTGTACGAGGGAGCCACGACGATCTCCAGGAAGATGGACGTGAGCGCGACGGCCATCTCACGATCGACGTCGCGGGTGAGCGCCACAACGCCGCCGAAGGCACTCACCGGATCCGCTTCAAGCGCCGCGGCCCACGCATCAGCAAGGTTGGCGCGTTCCGCGGCGCCGCACGGGTTCGTGTGCTTCACAATGACCACCGCAGGCCCGCGGAGTGCGCGACCCAGCCCTGATGCCGCGGCGGCGTCGAGCACGTTGTTGTAGGACAGGGTCCTGCCCTGGAGCGGCATCCGCTCAACGCCGAACACCCCATCGTCGAGAGTCGTCCCCGGACGTCGGTAGCGTGCTGCGGGCTGGTGCGGGTTCTCGCCATAACGGAGCGTCTCGACCTTGTCGAGCGAGACCGTCAGCGTCGGCGGATACGGGTCGGAGGCCCCGGGCAACCCGGGTTCGTCGGGGAGTTCGAGACCCGCCGCGGCCATCCGGCCCGGGAGCTCCGCGGCGATCCGCGCATCGTAGGCCGCGGTATGGGCGAATGCCTCGAGCGCGAGAGCGCGACGGAGGCCGGCATCGATCCCGCCGTCGGCGTCGAGAGCCGCCAGGATCGCGCCGTAGCGCGAGGGCAACGTGACGATCGCGACATTGGCGTGGTTTTTGGCGGCCGCCCGGACCATCGACGGCCCGCCGATGTCGATCTCCTCGATCAGTTCGTCCAGCGTGATGCCGGGCCGCTCCAGCGCCGCCGCGAACGGGTAGAGGTTGACGACCACGACTTCGAACGGTGCGATCCATGCGCCCAGCAGCTGATGCCGGTGATCGGCCAGCCGGTGATCGGCCAGGAGGCCGGCATGCACCCGCGGATGAAGGGTCTTCACTCGGCCGTCGAGCATCTCTGGCGATCCCGTGACCGCAGCGACATCGGTGACCGGGAGGCCCCCGTCGCGCAGCGCCCTCGCCGTCCCGCCGGTCGACACCAGCTCGAACCCACGGGCGACGAGTCCCTGACCGAGGTCCACGAGTCCCGACTTGTCGGAGACGGACAGGAGCGCGCGGCGCGGCGGCGGGACGCGCGCATCGGCCAGGCCGACGTCCGCGGTCACGTGACGGCCATCCGGCTCAACCGAGAGCGCGCCCGCCAGCATCAAGGCGACGGCGCGGGGCAGCAGTCGGTGCTCGACCGCGCGGATCCGGTCGTGGAGGGTCTCAGCATCGTCGCCGGGGAGAACCGGCACCGCCTCCTGGACGATGATCGGGCCGCCGTCGAGGGTCGCATCGACCAGGTGAATGGTGCACCCAGTGACGGTCACGCCATGGGCGAGGGCGTCGGTCACCGCATGCGCCCCGGGGAAGGCCGGCAGGAGCGACGGATGGGTATTGAGGATCCGGCCGCCGAACGCCGCCAGCATGGCCGGGCCGATGATCCGCATATAGCCCGCCAGCACGACGACGTCTGCCCGGACGGCCTCCAGCGTCGCGGTGAGCGCCAGGTCATCGCCGCGGGGCACCAGCGCGGTCTCGATCCCCTGCTCGGCCGCCCAGTCAAGCGCCGCACAGGCTCGATCGGCGAAGACCAGCGCGATCTCCCCGCCAAGCTCGCCACGCTCCGCCGCGGCGGCCACGGCCCGAAGGTTCGAGCCCCCGCCCGAGACGCCCACGGCGATCCGTCCGCTCATCGGGCGAGCTCCCCGGGCAGGCCCTCCAGCGGCCCCTCGATGTAGCGGGCGGCCGGCGCGGCTGCGGCACCCGGGGCGAGCGCGGCACCCTTGGCCGCGGCACGGGACATCGTGTCGATGACCTCGCCAACCTGGATCCCGAGGAAACCGTGGTCCCCGAGCGCGGCGATCGTGGCAGGAACCGCGAGGACCGGCACGACCGCGATCATCCCGAGACCGCCGTTGAACGTCGCCCGCAACTCCGCGTCATCGAGTCCCCCGAGCGCACCGATCAGGCGCATGACCGAGGGCATCACCCAACGCGACGGGTCGAGTCGGGCGGCCAGCCCCGCCGGCAGCGCCCGTGGCACGTTGCCGGGCAGGCCCCCACCGGTGATGTGCGCGAGGCCATGCAGATCCCAGCCCAGGCCCACCAGCGTCTGACGAACGGCGAGAATGGCCCGGGAGTAGATCAGGGTAGGGGTCAACAGCACCTCGCCGAGCGTAGCCATCGCCTCATGCTCCGCGCCTTCCAGGGCAGACGTCGCAGCGGCATCCCCGAGCGTTCGACGAAGTCGCGCCTGGTAGGGCTCGGCGAGGTCCAGGTCCCATTCAGCCATCAGCGCGCGAACCAGCGAGTAGCCGTTGGCGTGCAGACCTGACGAGGCAACACCGACGATCGCGTCACCGGACCGCACCGCGGAGCCGTCGATGACCCGGGTGCGCTCGACGACCCCGATCGCCGTCCCGGCCAGGTCGAAGGCGTCGGCTGTCATCAACCCCGGGTGCTCCGCCGTTTCGCCGCCCACGAGAGCACAGCCCGCGGCGCGGCAGCCCGCCGCCACGCCGCTGACCAGTTCCGCAACGGCGACCGGGTCCAGTTCGCCAACCGCGACATAATCCAGGAAGGCCAGTGGCTCGGCGCCCGTACAGACGACATCGTCGACGCACATGGCGACAAGGTCGATCCCGATCGTGTCGAACCGCCCGACCTTGGTGGCGATGGCCGTCTTGGTGCCGACCCCGTCGGTCGAGGCGACCAGGAGTGGCTCGCGGTAGCCGTCGGGGATCGCGAACGCGCCGCCGAAGCCGCCCAGTCCGCCGAGCACCTCCGGTCGACGCGTCGATTCGACGTGGCCCCGCATCAGCTCAACGGCCCGCTCCCCGGCGGTGACATCGACGCCCGACCGCCGATAGGCCGCCCGTCCCTCAGCCACCGGGTGCGACACCCACCGGTTCCTCGAGGACAAACTTCCGACTGGAGGCGTCATATGGGACGGGCTCCGGGTACTTGCCATCGAAGCAGGCAAAACAGAACCGCTCATACGGCAGCTCGAGTGCGGCGAGCACCCCCCGGATCGACAGGTAGCCAAGTGAATCGGCCCCGATGAAGTCCCGGATTTCGGCTTCCGAGTGGGTCGCCGCGATCAGCTCCGTCTCGACCTGTGTATCGATCCCGTAGAAGCACGGGTGGTAGATCGGCGGCGCGCTGATCCGGACGTGGACCTCCGTCGCCCCGGCGCGGCGCAACAGGTCGACGATCCGTTTGGTCGTGGTGCCGCGCACGATCGAGTCGTCGACGACGATCAGCCGCTTGCCGGCGACGACCGCCGGCAGCGGATTGAGCTTGATCGTCACCCCACGGTGACGCAGCCCCGCGGACGGCTGGATGAAGGTTCGGCCGGCGTAGCGGTTGCGATACATCCCCTCGCGGTACGGGATGCCCGAGGCCTCGGCGTAGCCAGCGGCTGCCGGCGCGCCGGTGTCGGGCACGGGCATCACGAGGTCCGCGTCGACCGCATGCTCGGACGCCAGCTGGATCCCCATCTGGCGACGGGCCTCGTACAGGTTGCGGCCTTCCATGTACGAGTCCGGCCGCGCGAAATAGATGAGTTCGAAGACGCACAGCGCCGGCGTTGCCGCCGCGAAGCGAACGGACCGCGGCGGCTGTCCCGGCTCGAGGATGACCAGCTCGCCCGGTTCCACGTCGCGCACGTACTCGGCGCCCACGATGTCGAGCGCGGCCGTCTCGGACGACAGGCACCAACCGGTCGTGGCGTCGTCGTCGCCCCACAGCCCGTCGTCGCGCCCGCCCACGACCGGGCGCATCAGCCGCCCGAGGACGAGGGGCCGGAACCCGAACGGGTCGCGCACCCCGATCACCCGACGCTCGTCGAGCACCACCAGGCTGTACGCGCCACGGACCCGCGGGAGCACCCGCTGGAGGGCCTCCACGGTGTCGGCGGCTGGCTCATCCGCCAGCAGCGCGGTGAGCAGCTCCGTGTCGGTGGATGCCGGCAATCGGGTTCGCCCACCCTGAAGCTGGCCCAGGAGGTCCCGGGTGTTGACGAGGTTGCCGTTGTGCCCGATGGCCAGCGCGCGTCGCGGCCCGAGGCGATACGTTGGCTGGGCGTTTTCCCAGATGGTCGAGCCGGTGGTCGAGTAGCGGCAATGGGCGATGGCCAGCTGGCCGCGGAGGCTGGGCAGGCGGCGCTCGTCGAGCACGGTGCTGATCATCCCGAGGTCCTTGTAGAGCATCAGCTGCTCGCCGTCGCTGACGGCCAGCCCGGCTGATTCCTGACCACGATGCTGGAGGGCGAACAGGCCCAGGGCCGCGACGGAGGCGGCATCGGTCGGCTCACCCCCCGGGAGCACCGCCCCGAAGACGCCGCACACGGCTTAGCTCTCCCAGCCGAGCGCCCGCGAGAGACCCTGGTCCCAGGCACGACGCAGATCCACCAGCGAAACCTCGAGGGCGTCGGCCACCCGGCTGCCCCGGTCCTCGGCGGCCCCGAGGGGGCCGGCCCCGGTTGATTCGATAACGAGCGCGTCGCCACCCACGAGGCCGAGACGCTCCACGGGCAGGCCACGCTGGCGGGCGAGCAGCTCCAGCGCCGGGGCATGTGCGGCCGTACTGGTCAGCACGAGCCGGGACGGGCTCTCGCCGAACAGAACGACCGCTGGCGAGGCCGCGAGCGCGACCCTGACCGACGCTCCGATACCGCCCCACATCGCGCACTCGGCCAGCGCAACCGCCAGTCCCCCGCCGGAGACATCCTGGGCCGAGGTCACCAGGCCACGCCCGATCGCCTCGCGGATATACGACTGGAGCGCGGCTTCACGCGCGAGGTCCAGGTCCGGCGGGCCGTCCTCGAGGGTGGTGCCGGCCAGCGTGGCGTAGGCGGATCCGGCCAGCCCGGGCGTCGCGTCGCCAACCAGCAGGACCACGTCCCCGGCCTCACGGAACGCGGGCCCCACGAGCGTCGCCACATCGTCCAGCAGCCCCACGACGCCGATCTCGGGCGTCGGGGCGATCGCGCCGGCCGGCGACTCGTTGTAGAGCGAGACGTTGCCGCCGGTAACCGGCACCCCGAGGGCGCGACAGGCGTCACCGAGGCCCCGGACCCCTTCGCGCAACTGCCAGAACGCCTCCGGACGAGTCGGGTCGCCATAGTTGAGGCAATTCGTCACACCCAGCGGGCGCGCACCGGTGATCGACACATTGCGGGTGGCCTCCGCGACCGATAGGGCGGCGCCCAGCCACGGGTCGAGTTGCCCGACCGCCTGGTTGGCGTCGGTCGAGGCGACGAGCGCCTTCGCGGTGCCCAAGATCCGGATGACCGCGGCACCGCGACCCGGCCCGGTCACCGTGGCTGCCCCGACGGTCGAGTCGTACTGCTCGAACACCGGGCGCCGACTGGCGAGATTGGGCGACCCGAGCAAGGCCAGGAGGACGGCACCTGGATCCATCCCGCGCTCCGGCAGGTTGTCGCTGACGGTGGCCGGTGCCCCGGGGGCGGGCGCCACTCGTCGATGGGTCGGGGCCAGTGCGATCCGTTCGTGGACGATGGCGTCGCTGGTCAGCGCGCTGGCCGGGATCCGGGCGAGCTCGCGCGCGCCTGCCGCCGGCCGGCCGTCGGCGTCCAGGCCGCCTGAGACAACGGCGATGTCACGGTCCCCGGTCACCCGGCCGATCACCGCCACCGGGAGGCCCCAGCGTTCACACACTTCGCGGACGGCGGGCCACCGATCGGGACGAACCGCCGCGCACATCCGCTCCTGCGACTCGGAGATGAGCACCTCGAACGGTTCAAGCCCGGGTTCGCGGCGCGGGATCGCGTCCAGGTCGATCACGATCCCGGTCCCCGCCCGATCCGCGGTCTCCGAGGTGGCGCAGGTGATCCCGCCGGCACCCAGGTCCTGCAGCCCCTCGACGAGACCGCGTTCGATCAGCTCGAGCGACGCCTCGATCAGCAGCTTCTCGGCGAACGGGTCGCCGACCTGGACGCTCGGACGCTTCGAGGGATCGTCGTCGGTGAACGTGGCGCTCGCGAGCACAGACGCCCCACCGATCCCGTTCGCGGCGGCGCTGGAGCGGCCCGGCATCACGCTGGACGAACTGATCGAGGAGATCGACATCGGCGGGCCGTCGATGGTCCGGG
>JANNQZ010000293.1:0-12361 GCA_031401015.1 Chloroflexota bacterium
TGATCCCCCGGCGATCTCCCGGGCGATTCTCACCGAGATGGTGAGACAGGCTGCCGGGCAGCTCGACAGCGACCCGGTGGAGGCCGCCGAGCGTCTGGGCGCCGCGAACCCTGGATGGTCGAGTGTCGACGTCGATGCCAAGGCTGAGGCGATGGCCCAGCTCGATCACGAGGCGGCGCGCGCCGTCCTGCTCGACAACGGTGATTGGGATGGCGGACTCGCCGACCTGACCAACCCGGCGGCTGCCGGCGTCCCGACCTGGATCATTCGGGGCGATCCGGGCGCCGGCGGGATGCTGCCCGATGCGGCGCTCCCGCCGTTCGAGGCGCTCATCGGGGCCGACCACCTCATCACCCTGCTGGGCGCGCCGCATGCGCCACAGCGGACCCACCCGATCGAGCTGACGCAGGCACTCCTGCATGCGCTGGGCAGCTCCTGACTGGAAGTCAGGCTTGGCGGTCGCAGGCGCGCTCGGCGGCGCGGTCGTGCGGGAACCGTGACTGGCAGTCAGGCTTGGCGGTCACGGGCGCGATCGGCGGCCCGTTCGGGCGAGGTTCCTGACTGGGAGTCAGGGCTCGCGGGCGGCCCGGATCGAGATGGCGCGCCGATAGGCCTCAACGTAGCGTGGCGCCGATCCCGTCGTCCAGTCAAAGTCGACCGACATCCCGCGGTCCAGCAATCCAGCCCAGGCCCGGCCCCCCTCGGCGCGGAACCCGATCGCCGCCTCGCACGCCGCGATCAACGCAGCCACGCTGGCCTCCTCGAACACGAACCCGGTCCCGCGGCCCGGGTTCGCCGTCTCGTCGATGACCGTGTCCGCCAGGCCGCCGGTTCGCCGCACGATCGGCGGCGTGCCGTAACGCAGCGCGATCATCTGCCCCTGTCCGCATGGCTCGAAGCGCGATGGCATCGCGAAGAAGTCGACGCCCGCATAGATCCGCCTGGCCATCGCTCGATCGAAGCGCTCGATCAGCGCGACACGGTCGGGATTCGCGGATGCAAGCACGCGGAACGGACCGGCCAGCGCCGGGTCGCCGCTCCCCTGGATGACCAGCCGTACCCCACCGTCCAGGAGTGTCGGGGCAGCGCCCGACAGCAGATCGAAGCCCTTCTGCGGATCCAGCCGACCAATCATGCCGATCACGGCGCCCGGATCGGCCGCATCAAACCCCACCCGCGCCAGCAGGTCTGCGCGACAGGTCGCCTTTCCGGCCAGGTTCCCACGCGCATACGGCGCCGCGAGGTCAGGATCCGTGGCCGGGTCCCAGACCGTGGTGTCCAGGCCATTGAGAATCCCCACGAACCGGTCGCCCATCTCGCGCAGGGTCGCGTCCAGCCCCATCCCGAACTCCGGCGTGAGCGCCTCAGCGGCAAAGCCGGGCGAGACCGTGTTCACCAGTTCGGAGCGCTCGATCCCGGCACGCAGCAGGTCAATGCCATCGCCGTCCACCGGCACCACGCCGTCGCCCGGCCGCAGCCCCAGCTGGGCGAGGCCCGACCGAGGCGTCCAGCCGTGATAGGCCAGGTTGTGCACCGTCATGACCGTGGCGGCACGACCGATGATCGGATCGTCGGCGTATCGGGCGTCGCGGAAGATCGCCGCCGGCCCCGTGTGCCAGTCGTGCAGGTGGAGGACGTCGACCGGGCGGGCGTCCGCGCGCAGCGCCTCCAGCGCGGCCCGACAGAACATGCCGAAGCGCCAGGCGTTGTCCGCGTAGTCCCCCGCCGTGTCGCCGTAGAAGCCGGCGCGGGCGAACGCCGAAGGCAGATCGATCAGGCGCAGCCGATAGCCGTTTCCAGGCACGTCCAACACGCTGACCAGGCTGTGACCGGGCGGCGCGCGCGGGTCTGGCACGGCCAGGGTCAGGGCTCGCTCCGCCGAAGCCGGCTCCGGGACGCTTCGATAGCGTGGCAGAAACACGTCGACAGGGGTCTCGATGGCATTGCCGCCGAGTCGTCCAAGAGCGCGCGCCAGCGCATCGACGACGTCGGCCAGACCGCCGGTCTTGGCCCACGGCTCGCATTCGGCCGCAAGGAAGGCGACGCGAATCGGCATCCTTGCATCGTATCCGCCGGGGCGCCGCCCGACCCGATCGAGCCGGGTTCGCCGCGGTGACGCCCGCTATGATGCTGCGCGCATGGACCCTATTCGAGTCCCGTCAGTCCCGGCGGCCAGTTTCGCCCTCCCGCCGCGCCTCGAGGGCTTGCGTCGACTGGCCTACAACCTCTACTGGTCCTGGCACCCCGGGACGCGGAACCTGTGGAGCCTGATCGACCGGACCGCCTGGACCCGCTATCGCAACCCGATCCCGGTCATCAGCGGACCCACGGAGTGGTCTCGCCTGCTCGATGACGAGAAGTTCCTGGCCGAGTATCACGACGTCCTGGGCGCATTCGATGCCTACATGGCGGATGTGTCCGGCCACTGGTTCCAGCGCCGCTATGGCGAGGCGCTGAGCGGGCCGATCGCCTACTTCTGTGCGGAATACGGGTTCCACGAGTCGCTCGGGATCTACTCAGGTGGTCTCGGGGTGCTCGCTGGCGACCACATGAAATCGGCCAGCGACATGGCGCTGCCGCTGGTCGGGGTCGGCTTGCTGTACCGCAAGGGCTATTTCCGCCAATCCATCGATGCCGACGGCCACCAGGAGCACAACTACCCGGACTACGACCTGAGCCGGCTACCGCTGAGTCGTGTCCAGGACGAGTCAGGCCTGCCGCTAACGGTCACCGTCGAGTTGCCCAATCGCGACCTGTCGATTGCGGTTTGGTTGGCGCAGGTCGGCCGGGTGCCTGTGCTGCTGCTCGACACGGACGTGGCCGAAAACCACGACTACGACCGGCCGATCACCAACATCCTGTACGTCCGCGGCCGCGAGATGCGCCTCCACCAGGAGATCGTCCTCGGAATCGGTGGCGTTCGAGCCCTGCGTGCGCTCGGCCTCAAGCCGGCCGTGTGGCATCTCAACGAAGGCCACTCCGCACTCCTGCTCGCCGAGCGTGCCCGCGAATTCGTGACAGCCGGGCTGCCGCTTGACCAGGCCTGGGACATGGTCCGCAAGGACAGCGTGTTCACGATCCACACCCCTGTCTCCGCCGGCAACGAGCGGTTTGATGGCGACCTGCTTCGGCGCGTGGCCGGGCCGCTCCTCGACAACGGTGGTGTATCGGTGGAGCGAATGCTCCAGTTGGGCCTCGGCGTTGACCGGGACCCGGCGCAATTCGACATGACGGCCTTCTCGCTGCGGCTCACGAGCGGATCGAATGCCGTGAGCAAGCTCCACGGCCAGACGGCGAACGCCACGTGGCAGGGTTTGATCGATCGCCCCATCCTGGGCCTGACCAACGGCATCCACGGCCCCAGCTGGATCGGATCCCCTATCGTGGAGCTGCTTGAGGACCTCGGCGCGGACCTGGACGACCTCGATGCGAGCACTGAGACCAGCCGCTTCTGGGAGCGGGTTGAGCGAATCCCGGGGCGCGATCTGTGGGCCGCCCACCTGCGTCAGAAGCGAGAGCTGGCCCTCTTCGTGAGGGGCCGGCTCCGCAGCCAGTTTGCCCGCCACGGGGAGGCGCCGGCCGTCCTCGCGGAGCTGGAGACCGCGCTTGATCCGGACATTTTCACGATCGGGTTTGCCCGCCGGTTCGCGACCTACAAACGAGCCGAACTGCTGTTCACCGACGTCGACCGCCTGGCTCGAATGTTGTGGGACGAGCACCGGCCGGTCAATGTCGTCTTCGCCGGTAAGGCCCACCCGGCAGACAGACCGGGGCAGAAGGTGATCCAGGACATCTTCACCCGGTCGCGCTGGCCGAAGCTGCGCGGCCGAGTCTTCATTCTCGAGGACTACGACATGCGGGTCGGTCGGTTCCTGGTGCAGGGCGTGGATGTCTGGCTCAATAACCCACGCCGGCCGCTCGAGGCGTCGGGGACGTCGGGCATGAAGGCCGCGCAGAACGGCGTGCCGAACGTCAGCGTCCTCGATGGCTGGTGGGACGAAGGATACGAACACGACAATGGCTGGGCGATCGGCGGCCGGGACGTCAATCCTGACGAGCCCGCCCAGGATTGGGCCGACGCCCAGGCCCTGTACTCGCTGCTCGAGAACGAGATCGTGCCGAGTTACTACGAGCGCGAAGCGGATGGAACGCCGAGGCGCTGGCTGGGCACCATGCGCCGGGCGATGGCCACGGCGTTGTGGCAATTCTCCGCCACGCGAATGCTCCACGAATACGCCGAACTGCTCTACCTGCCGGCAGCCGGGGTGCCCGTGACCCGCGCGGCGTTGGTTCCGACCCTCACCGAAGCCGGTTAAGCGGCCCCTTGGCCCCGCGGATCTCGCTGGCGCTGGCGATCCATAACCACCAGCCGGTGGGCAACTTCGGCTGGGTCTTCGCCGAGGTCTACGAGCAGGCGTACCGGCCGATGGTGGAGGCGCTGGAGCGTCATCGGGGGGTTCGCTTGTCGCTCCACTACAGCGGTCCGCTGCTGGAATGGCTGCGTGCGGAGCGACCCGACTTCATCGCGCGCCTGGCGGCGCTCGTGGCGCGCGACCAGATTGAGATCCTGGGCGGCGGCTACTACGAACCGGTGCTGGCTTCGCTGCCGGAGCGAGACCGGATCGGCCAGCTGCGGCGGATGGGCGATGAGCTGGAGACCTTGTTCGGGCGGCGGCCACGCGGCGCATGGCTGGCAGAGCGTGTGTGGGAGCCGGACCTGCCAACCTCCCTCGTGGCGGCCGGCTACGACTGGACGATCCTCGACGACGCCCACTTTCGTGCCGCGGCAATCCCCGAGGCGGACCTGTGGGGGCCGTACACCACGGAGGATCAGGGTCGATTGCTGACCGTCTTCGGCACAGAAGAGGGCCTCCGCTACCGGATCCCGTTTCGCGAGGTGGACGACGTGATCGGCTACCTGCGCGCCCATGCCACAGATGACGGCCAGCGCGTAGGGATGATGGGCGACGACGGCGAGAAATTCGGGTCATGGCCAACGACCTGGGAGCATTGCTGGGGCGAGCGTCGCTGGGTGGGCCGATTCTTCGAGGCGCTCGAGGCCAATGCGAGCTGGCTTGAGACCACCACGCCCTCGGCGTGGCTGGCCGACCATCGGCCGATCGGCCGGGTCTATATCCCGACGGGTTCCTACGCCGAGATGGGTGAGTGGGCGCTGCCCGCCGACGAGAGTCGGGCCTACGCCAGGGTCCTGCATGAGGCGCGCGACCGCGGCCGGCCCGAGGCACGCTGGCTGCGCGGCGCCTTCTGGCGGAACTTCCAGGTCAAGTACCGAGAGATCAACGACCTGCACAAGCAGATGCTGCGGACCTCCGACAAGGTTGATGAGATGGCGCCAGGGATCAACCGCGACCTGGCCATTGATCACCTGTACCGTGGTCAGTCCAACGACTGCTACTGGCACGGCCTCTTCGGCGGGATCTACCTCAGCCATATGCGGCTGGCGACCTACGAGCACCTGATTGCGGCCGAGGACCTGGCCGACACCGCAGCCGGGGAGCTGAGCACGGCGGAACAACGCGACCTGGACATGGACGGGCAGGATGACGTCCGGATCGCGGGTCCGGGCCAGGTCGTCACGGTGCACCTGGCGAGTGGGGCCGGGATCGGGGGCTGGGACATCCGGGCCGTTCGGCACGCGCTCGCGGCCGTGTTGCGCCGCCGGCCGGAGGCATACCACCAGACCCTTCGCGACCATGAGGCGCGTGCGGCGGCGCTTGACGGCGCGGCCCTTCACGGGTTGGCGGTCTCTGATGAGGCGGCCGGCCCGGCGTCGATCCATGACACGGTCGCCGCCAAGGAGGACGGCCTGGCCGCCCGCCTCTACTACGACCCGTACGAACGTCGGTCAGGCCTGGTCCGCCTCCTGGCGCCCGGCACGGATCGCGCATCGTGGGCAGCCGGGACGGCGACCGAGCTTGGGGACGCCGTCGATGGTGCGTTCGGGATCGACCTCCTCGAGCCAAACCGCCTGGTCGTCGCTCGCCTCGGCTCCCTGGCGACCTATGGCGTCAGCGCCCCGATCCGTGTCGTCAAGGAGATCACCCTGGGAGGCGACCGGCGCAACCCGACGCTTGCGCTCACGGTTGCGATCGAGAACCGCTCCGAGGGACCCCTCGAGGCGCTGCTCGGGCTCGAGTGGACGCTGACCATGCTCGGCGGTGGCGCCAACCCAGCAGCCTGGTGGGAGGTCGACGGCGAACGGGCGGCGCACGATTCGGGCGGATCCGCGAAGGAGGTCTCGAGACTCGCCCAGGGCAACGACTACGTGGGTCTTGCGGTCGTGACGACCACATCGAGCCCGGCCGAGGTGTGGTGGGCGCCGGTCGAGACCGTCTCGAACTCGGAAGGCGGCTTCGAGCGCGTTTACCAGGGATCCGGTCTCCTGCTGTCGTGGGCGCTGGCGCTGCAGCCAGGGGCGGTGTTCAACGTGACGATCCATCACGACGTCTCCACGGCCCGCGACCGAACTGCCGAGGAATTCGGCGCCAGGACGTCGGCGATCGGCGTCACGTGAGCCGCGGCACATGAGTTCCGGCCGCCTCGTCGTCCACGCGCACTTCTATCAGCCGTCACGGACGGATCCGTTCAACGGCCAGGTTCCGGTCGATCCGTCGGCGGCCCCGGCACACGACTGGAACGCCCGGGTCAGCGCGGAGTGCTACCGTCCGAACGCCGAGCTCGGGAACCTGGGGCACATCTCGTGGGACCTCGGCCCAACGCTGGCCAGCTGGATGCGCGACAACGATCCCGGCGCCTACGCCGGCTTCGTCGCGGGCGATCAAGGGGTCAACGGCATGGCCCAGGCCTACCACCATTCGATCCTGCCGCTCGCCTCCGCGGAGGATCGGCGCACCGAGATCCGCTGGGGGCTCCGCGACTTCGAGGTCCGCTTTGGCCGGCGGGCCTCCGGCATGTGGTTGCCGGAGACCGCGGTCGATCTCGCCACGCTGCGCGTGCTGGCGGAGCACGGGGTCAGGCATACGATCCTCGCACCGTGGCAGGTTGCAGACGTCGGCGTGGAAACCCGCCGGCCCTACCGGGTCGAATTGGGTGACGGCCGCCACATCGTGGTCGCCCTGTACGACGCCGGTCTGTCCGGGGCAGCCTCGTTCGAAACCGCCATGACCGCCGATGCCGATCACTTCACGAAGGCGCGCCTGGACCCACGGTTTGCGCAACCGCTGGCCGGAGCCGCTCCGCCGGTCGTCGTGATCGCCACCGACGGTGAGCTATATGGTCATCACCAGCCCTTCCGGGACCTGTTCCTCAAGCGCCTCGTCCAGCCCGGGCCGCACGAGATCGGGCGCACCTTCACGGTCTCGACCCTGTCGGAGGCGCTGCGCGAGCCGGCCGGTCGACCGTTCGAGCCGGTCCAGATCGCCGAGCGGACGTCGTGGAGCTGCCACCACGGGCTTCTCCGCTGGACGGCGGCCTGCCCGTGCGTGAAAGAGGGTGGTTGGAAGGGCCCGCTTCGATCCGCGTTCGAACGCCTGGCCGGCGGGATCGACACCCTCACCGAACGCCTCGCCGCCCTGCCAGGGCAGCCCGACCCGTGGGCCGCCCGCGACGCCTTCATCGACGTCCTCGTCGGCACCGAGGAGCGGGCCACCTTCGCGGAGCGCTGGCTTGGCGATCGTGGCTCGCCGGACGATGCCCGGATCCTGCTCGACCTGATGGACGTACAGCGCTGGCGCCTGGCCATGTTCGCCAGCGACGCGTGGTTCTGGGACGACCCGGTTCGCGTGGAGACCATGAACGCGCTTCGGGCAGCGGCCTGGGCGGCGCGCCGGATCGATTCGCTCGCCGGGTCCGGCCTCGAACGCCGGCTGGTGGCCGACCTCGCCCTGCTCACCTCTCCCGACGAGTTGATCGATGGCGCCCGCATCTACCGGCGCGCGCTCGCACAGGTCGGACAGCCGTGAGCGGCCCGGGCGGCAACACCTCTGGCACGGGCCCGCTCGATGTGGAGCGCGGGTCCGATGTCCCCATCTCCACCCAGATCTACTGGCAGATCGCTTATCAGATCGATTCCGGACGACTCCTGCCAGGCGCACGGTTGGCGCCGGTGCGCGAACTGGGCGCTGCGCTGCGGGTCAACCCCAACACGATCCGCGCGGTCTATAGGCGCCTGGCCGACGCAGGCTATGTCACCAGCCGCCACGGCGCCGGGACCCATGTCGCCGAGCGGCCACCGCAGCGGCGCGGGGCGGAGGCGCTGGCCGGGCTCGTGGCCGAAACCATGCGGCGGGCGGCGCTGGCCGGGTTCACCGCCGATGAGCTGGCCGCGGCGACGTTCGCGGCAGCCACCGAGCGCAAGCGGCCGGGCCCCCTCGTCCGGGTGCTCTTTGCCGAGTGCACCACTGCCGATGCCGGCTACGACGCCGAACGCATGGTCCAGGCGTTTCCCGGGATGATCGAGACCGAAGGTGCGCTGCTGGACGACCTGAACGATCGGCTGGAGCGGTTTCACTACGACCTCGTCGCGACCACCACCTTCCATGCCGATGAGGCCCAGGCACTGGTGGCGGGACGCGTTCCCGTGGTGGCGATGCTCATCGGCCCGGGGTACGTGGAGCTGGTCCACGAGATCGCTGGGTTGCCACGCGGCACCCGGGTTGGCCTGGTGTGCGCCTCGGAGCGGGGTGCCGACAACATCCAGGAAACGCTCGCCATCGCAGGCAATCGCGGGGTGGAGATCGTGTCGGCACTGATTGGGGCTCCCGAGGATCTCGATCAGGTCGATCGGACCGCGGACCTGATCCTGATGTCGCGCGAGGCGCTCGCCGCGGGGCTGGACCGGTCGTTTTCGCGGCCCGGCCGGATCCGCTCATGGACGTATGACTTCGACCCGGCGGGCCTGGAGTTGCTCCGCCGCGGAATCGAGCACGTCGCCAGCGCCCGACGAGTGGAACCGGGCCCGACCTGATCCCGGCCTCGCCGCCGCAGCACATCGTACGATGCGCTGGTGATGCTCGACTTCCATATCCGGCGGGAGACACGCGAACGATACGGGGTGACCCGGCCGTTCATCGGCACTCGCGGCGACCTCGTCATCGCCGATTTCCCGGGAATCCGTCGGCTGGCCGCCCGGATGAACGCGGAGCGCGCGGCCGGGGCCCAATCGGTGAGCGGCGGGGAGATCGCGGCGATCGGGCTGCTCCACGAAATCGGTCACATCATGGTCGCCCGCTACGAGCGAAGCCGCCGACCCGGCCTGATGCAGGTCGCCCTGGCGGAGCTCGGCACCCAGCTCGGGGGACGAGCCGCCGACCTGCTCGACCAGTTCGGGCAAGAATTCCCCGGCAGGGACCCGGAGCCCGGCACTGACCAAGGCCCGGAGCCGGCGGCCCAGCGCCTCGAAGAGCTGCTGCTGACCCGGATCTCCAACGAAAACCCGGCGCTCGGATCCCTCCGTGAACTGGTTGACGATCGAGAGCTCGCCCGCCGAACCAGCTATCACGAGGCGATCGCCGGTCTGGAGGGCCTCTTTGCGGCCGGCCCGCCGAGCGAGATCGGGGGCCTCTCGCTCATTGAGCTGATGCGGGCGCCGGCGCGCGATGCCCCAACCTCACTGGCGGGCCAACTGCGCTATGTCCGGGATCAATGGGGTTCACTGCTGGGCGCCGACCTCGAGAACCTCCTGCATCGACTCGATCTCACGATCGGAATCATGGCCGAGGAGGAGCGGGCGCTTCATCTCCGGTTCGGTGGCGGTGGTGCAGGCGCGGGCGGGCAGGGCGCGGGCGAGGCACCCTCGTTCGTGGGCGCCGCCGAGGAGGCCGAGGCGTTCTCGACCGATTCCGCATGGATGCCCCAGGTGGTGCTACTGGCAAAGAGCGCCCACGTCTGGCTCGATCAACTCTCGCGCGAACACCGGCGAGAGATCTCCACCCTGGAGGCCATCCCGGACGAGGAGCTGGACACGCTCGCCCGCTGGGGCGTTACGGGACTCTGGCTGATCGGGCTCTGGCAGCGATCCAGCGCTTCCGAACGGATCAAGCGAATGCGCGGCAACGCCACCGCCGTCGCGTCTGCCTATTCACTCGATGACTATCGAATCGCCGATGATCTCGGCGGCGAGGGCGCCTACGCGAACCTGCGCGATCGCGCCGCCGAGCGTGGGATCCGGCTGGCCAGCGACATGGTGCCCAATCACATGGGGATCGATTCGCGCTGGGTGATCGAACACCCCGAGTGGTTCCTGTCAGTGGCCGAGCCGCCCTACCCGGCGTACTCGTTCAACGGCGCGGACCTGTCGACCGACGATCGAGTCGGCATCGTCCTCGAAGACCACTACTGGGATAACACCGATGCCGCCGTCGTGTTCAAGCGGTTTGACCGCCGGTCCAGCGAGGCTCGCTACGTCTATCACGGCAACGACGGGACCTCGTTTCCCTGGAATGACACGGCTCAGCTCAACTTCATCGATCCGGTCGTCCGCGAGCAGGTCATCCGGACGATCCTGGACGTCGCCCGGCGCTTCCCGATCATCCGCTTCGATGCTGCCATGGTCCTGGCGAAGAAGCATGTCGAGCGGCTCTGGTGGCCTCATCCCGGCGCCGGCGAAGGCATCCCGTCGCGTGCGGAGCATGCGCTGCCAAAGGGCGAATTCGATGCCAGGATGCCGGTCGAGTTCTGGCGCGAAGTGGTCGATCGAGTGGCGGCGGAGGTCCCTGGCACGCTGCTGCTGGCCGAGGCGTTCTGGCTCCTGGAGGGCTACTTCGTCCGGACCTTGGGGATGCATCGCGTCTACAACAGCGCGTTCATGCACATGCTCCGCGACGAGAACGGCGCCGGCTACCGCAAAGTGATCAAGGAGACGATCGAGTTCGACCCGGAGATCCTCAAGCGCTACGTCAACTTCATGAGCAATCCGGACGAAGCGACGGCGGTCGAGCAATTCGGCAAGGGCGACAAGTACTTCGGCGTAGCGACGGTGCTGGCCACGCTTCCTGGCCTGCCCATGCTGGGGCACGGCCAGGTCCAGGGTTTCGGCGAGAAGTACGGCATGGAATTCCGGCGGGCGACGCTCGACGAGCGCCCCGATGCCGGTCTTGTGGAGCGCCACGCACGCGAGATCTTCCCGCTGCTCCATCGCCGCGCCTGGTTTGCGGAGGCGCACGACTTCCTGCTCTACGACTTCGTGACGGACGCGGGGGTCGTGGACGAGGACGTGTTTGCCTACTCCAATGGATCAGGGCCGCACCGATCGCTGGTCGTCTATCACAACCGGTTCGCGTCGACGACCGGCACCATCCGCCAGTCTGCCCCGTACGCGCGAAAAGGGCCGGAGGGCGCGAAGCGGCAGGTCCGACGGTCCCTGGGGCAGGGCCTGGGATTGCCCAACGAGACGGGCGCGTTCGTCGTCTTCCGCGATGCCCGGACCGGGCTGGAGTCGCTCCATTCCTGCCGCGGGATCTGGGAGCGGGGGCTGCGGCTCTCCCTGGACGCCTATGCGGCACATGTGTTCTGGGAGTTGCGCGAGGTTCGCGACGGAAGCGCCGGCCAATGGGCGCGGCTGGCGGAACGGCTCGGTGGGGCCGGCGTCCCGTCGCTCGACGAGGCGATGCGCGAACTCCAGCTGGAGCCGGTTCACGGGCCGCTGCGGGCGATCTTTGCCGATGGCCTCGTCCGGGCCGTCCTGGATGGCGAGGCTGGCGTGGCGCACCTCGATGAGATCGAGCGCCGACATCGCGCCTTCCTGGAGGCGTTGGCGGAGGCGACCGGGCTGGCGGGTGAGGCCGCGGGCGTGGTGGCGACCACCACGAAGGCCCGGATAGCAGGCGCATTTGCGAGGGCGCCCGCGGCGGCGACGGCGGCGACGGCGCCCCCCTCGGACCAGGGCGCGCGAGCCACACCAGACGTTGTCGCCGACCGAACGGAACGGGCGACCCTGCTGGCCTGGCTCCTGCTCAGCAGCACGGGCGAACTGGCGACGGGCGCCGTCATTGCCGCCACGAGCCTGGCCTGGTACGACGAGTTGCGGCTCCCGGGGGCCCTGGTCGGGGGCCTGCGCGATGCCGGCCTGGACGAGGGCGATTCGTGGGCGGTGGTCGATCTCACCCGTGTCCTGCTCGCACTCCCCCGCCCGTCCGGTTTGCGCGGTCCGTCGCGAACGAAGGACGCACGACTGCTCGATCAGTGGCTGGGACTCGCGATCGTCCGCACGGCCATCGGCCTCAACATCTGGCAGGGCGTCGAATACGTCGATCGCGACCGCTTTGACACGATCCTCCGCTGGGCGGTTTGGCTCGACACGATCGAGGGCGGCGCGGGCGCCGCGGACGTGGCCGAGCAGCAGGGAGCGGAGCTCGTCACCCGGCTGATGGCCGCGGCTGAG
>JANNQZ010000294.1:0-6545 GCA_031401015.1 Chloroflexota bacterium
TCCACCGCGTAGGGCTGGAAGAGGTCGCCCGCGGCATAGGCGTGGTTCACGACCGCGGACCGTTCCTGCGTCTGGCCCGCCGCGGGTTGCACCTCCAGGCGCATCAGGAGCGGCTCGTCCGCGGCGGGGACAAACAGCAGCGATTCGCCCGTGGATTGGAGGAGCCCGAACCGGATCTGGACATCGGCCTGGCCGAGCCGGTCCGCGATTACCCGCTGCTGTTCGCGATCGAGCAGGATGAGGACCACCGCTGGATCGACCTGCCCGTCCGGGCCAACGACGAGCCGGCCGGCCGCGGCCGTCCGCGCGAGGCTCTGGACATAGGTACTGACCGTCTCGGCCCGCTGCTCCAGGTCCGTCGTCTGCTGGCGGGTGAAGTAGTCATCGAGCCGATTGATCACCAGCACCGTGACCAGCACCAGGATCAGGGCGACAACACTCAGCAATGCGACGGCGAGCCGACCCTGAAAGGTATGCGGGAGCATCCGGCGGATGCGGGGCGGCAGGCTCGGCAGCCGCAACTGTCGCGCGATGGACCGCAGGCGGACCTCGCGCCCGGCGAGGCGGACCTCGCGCCCGGCGCTGCGTTCAGCGCTCGGCGAAGGCGTAGCCGACACCTCGAACGGTCAGCACGAACGCCGGCGAAGCCGGGTCGTCCTCGATCTTTTCGCGCAGGTGGCTGACGTGGACATTGATCGTTTTCTCGTCCTGGTCGAGCGCCTCGTAGTCGCGGAGCAGCTCGAGCAGCTCGCTTCGGGTGTAGACCCGGCCAGGGCGCGCGGCAAGGTGGCGCAGGATCTCGAATTCCGTCGGCGTAAGGCTGATCCTTCGCGCGCCGCGCTGGATGCGCCGACGCTCAAGGTCGATCAGCAGGTCCCCGTGACGGATGACCCGGCCACCCGCCGCATCGGACAGGTCACCGTAGGATCGGCGCAACAACGCCTTGATCCGGCTCATGAGTTCGCGCAACCCGAACGGCTTGGTCAGGTAGTCGTCCGCTCCGAGCTCGAGCCCGATGACCTTGTCCACCTCATCGTCGCGTGCGGTCAGGACGAGCACCGGCATCTTGGCCCCCGAGGCGCGCAGGCGGCGCAGGACCTCGAACCCGTCCATGCCCGGCAGGCGCACGTCCAGCACCACGAGATCCGGGGCCTGATGGGTCGCCACGTTGAGGCCATCCTCACCGGAGCGGGCCACCGCCACTTCGTAGCCCTCCTGCTGGAGGGCGTACTGGATGCCGCGTGCGACGGCATGCTCGTCTTCGACGATCAGGATGGTGGCTGACACTCGGGTGATGCTACACCGCGCCGCGGCAAGAGTCCCGGGATCGGCCCGCGGGCGACCTTGGCGGCGATCGCGACGGCGACCGTGGTAAAGTAAGGGCGCTTCCGGGCGCCTCGCCACCCCGGCCCCGCCGGCGAGTCGCAGCCCGTCCACCGACAGCCGACCCAGATCCAGAGGTTCTCCATCATGACAACCGCCCGAGCGACGCTGGCCGCCGATCACCGTGACGTCACCGGCAAGAAGGTCGCCATCCTCCGGCGCGCGGGCCGCCTGCCGGCCGTGGTCTACGGTCACGGCATTCCGTCGGACAGTATCTCGATCGATGCCCACGACTTCGAGCAGCTCCGACGCCACTCGGGCCCCAACGCCCTGGTCGACCTTTCGGTGGACGGCAGGAAGCCGCAGCCCGTTCTCGTGCATGCCATCCAGGTCCATCCGGTCAATCGCCGGACCCTCCATGTGGACCTCTTCCTCGTTCGGATGACCGAGGAACTCACCGTGGACGTCCCCCTGGTCGCCACTGGCGAGTCGCCCGCGGTGACCCTCCATGGTGGCACGCTCCTGCACCCGATCGACTCGGTTCGCGTGCGCGCCCTCCCGGATCACCTGCCGCAGTCGATCGAGTATTCGATCGCGTCAATGGCGGACTTCGACGCCACGCTGCATGTCCGCGACCTGACCGTGCCGTCGGACGTCACGCTGGTGACGGACGGCGACGAGATCGTGGCCCGCATCCAGCCGCCGCGCGTCGAGGAGGCCGCAGTCGTCGCGGCGCCGGCCGCGGGTGAGGCCGCGGCTGCCGAGGGCACGTCGTCCGCCGAGAGTGCCGCGCAGGGCGACAGCTAGACGGAACTTCCAGCGCCTAGCGGGCCTGATTCCGGCCCCATCAAGACCCGTCCTGATCTCTGCAGGGTCCACGTCAGGCCCATAACCGCACGTGCGGACTGGTACGGACAGGGCCAGGTCGATCGGGCCGGTCATCAGCCCAGGTCCACGCTCAGGTTCGTCCCGATTCCGGCCTCGCTCACCCGATTCCGAGCACTCCAAACCAGACGTTGCTCCGTAGCAGTCTCCCGGCGCGATTACGGGAGGGTCCACCCGTGCGGGGAGCGTCAACAACGTGCCCATGAATGGCACTTGGCTGCTAGCGCGAGCGACGGCCGCTGGCGAAGACGATCGGAAACTGCATCGTCATGTCGGCCGGCGACAGGCCGGTGAGCCGGTCGCGCATCGTTGCCAGGAGCCGTACGCGGACGCTCGGCTCCAGCTCGTCGAACAGGGTCTCCTCATCGAATTCGGACAGGAAGGCCAGATAGCCATCCACGCTGAAGCGGTGCTCGAGCACATCAGCCTCGGCCGATACGCCGGCAAAGCCTGCGCGACGCAGTTCGCCGGCGGCCCGCTCGGCCGACGCCAGATCGTGGTTCGGGCCACCGAAGTCGCGGCCGTCGAGGTCCAATAACTCCAGGACATCGTCGAAGATCATGTCCGGCTCGAATACCCTGTCGTCGCGCAGCCAGGAGACATAGGCGAGCACGCCGCCTGATCGAATGACCCGTCGCGCCTCGCGCAGAGCCCGGGCGCGGTTCGGCACGAGCTGGAAGACGAACGACGACAGCGCCACATCAAATGAGCCGTCGCCAAATGGCAGGGCGTCGGCGAAGGCCAGCTCGGTTCGAAACCTGACCCGCACGGACTCGGGGGCTGTGTCGGCCAGCGATTCGGCGATGGCGCGCATGCCGACCGAGGCATCGATACCCGTAACGCTGATCCCCGGCCAGCGCGCGAGGGCGCCGAGGGCCAGTTGCCCCGTGCCTGTGCCGATATCGAGCACCTCCAGCGGCCCATGCGTCAGCCAGGGGGCGACCCTGTCCAGGAGCTGGTCGACGCCGGGTGCCAGCACCGGCGCCCACCAGCGCGCATAGCCCTCCGCGATCCGATCGTAGCGCTCGGCCTGCTCAGTCACCCGCGCATCGTGCCATGCCGACGTGCGTTGGAACGGATCCGCGCGCACCGCGGCATCGTTAGGCGGTGGAGGCGTGCGCCCTCGGCATGTGTCCGTTCGAGGGGGCTGGTTCAGGCGTCCGTAGGGGCGACCTCCGCCGGGGGTGCCGGCGGTGAGGCCGACGGTGGCTGCCAACCGCTCTGGCTGTTCCGGCGACCAAAACCGGCACGTCGCGCGAGTTTGGAGGCGACGCCACCAATCAGTCCAAGGACGAGCAGGATCGGCAGCCACACGATGAGGAACCAGATGCCGGCCCCCGCCACCTCCTGGAGGACCGAGACCAGGCTGGCGGCCGCCTGGTCGACGATGGTCGCCGGCTCCCAATCCCGGGTGACGGCCTCGACCGCCACGATCGGAGTGTTGAACGACGCCGTCAGCGTCGCGTAGATTGCCTGGTCGCTGAGTCCCGTGAGCTGCGCCGTGAGCTGTTCAATCTGGCCTCGCACGTCGGTCAGGCGGGCCTCCACCTCGAGCACATCGGTGATCCTGGTGGCCTTGGCGGCGATGCCCTGGAGGGCCGTCTCGCTCGCTCGCAGGTTCTTGATCCGGGCTTCGAGATCGATGACCTGGCCGGTCACCTCGACCGCCTGGGTGTCTTCCGTGACCACCTTCTTCGTCAGGCCGTCAAGGTCGCGGAGCGCTTCGAGCGCCTCTTCCCATCGGTCGACCGGGATCCGGTAGGTGATCTGGGCGGTCGGGCGATCGTCGAAGTTGCTGGTGTTCGAAGCGCCGACATAACCGCCCAGGGCCACGATCGCGGCGCGCGCGACGGGCAGCGCGCCGGGCACGTCCTCCACCTCGAGCTGGATCGTGCCGGTCCGGATGATCATCGCGTCGTCGCGCGGGCCGATGGCGTTGGAGCCCGAGCCGGACGCGGACTCGCCGCTCGTGTCCTGCCCGGGCGCCGGGGCACCCGCGGGGGGCGCCTCCTGGACGACGTTGCCGTCGGCCCCTGCAGGGAGCGCGGCACTGCCAGCACACGCGCCGACGATGATGGCCAGCACGGTCAGGGCGATCAGGGGACGGATGGTGCGCATGGAATGGCCCTCCGTTGCGTGACGCGGTCGAATGGCCGCCGCGGCTCCGCGGTGACGCCGGGGATGCTACCCGGGTTCCGCGGGGTGAGCTCTCGCCCACTTCGACCCGGATGGACCGTTGACCCGGCGTCCACCTGACCGCGGGGTCGCCGCGTACACTCGCCCCCACCATGACCCTTCGATTGCCGTTTCAGCCGCCGGTCGAGCCGATGCTGGCGAAGGCCGTTGAGGGTCTACCGACCGACGATGGCTGGCTGTTCGAGCCCAAGTGGGATGGCTTTCGCGCCCTGGTCTTTCGCGACGGCGACGAGGTTTACACTCAGTCGCGCGACCTCAAGCCGCTGGACCGCTACTTCCCGGAGCTCGCCGATCCATTGCGCGCGGCCTTGCCCGAGCGCTGCGTGCTTGATGGCGAGATCGTCATCGCCCAGGACGGCGCACTGGCGTTTGAGGCACTGCTCCTGCGGATTCACCCGGCGGCGTCACGGGTCAGGCTGCTGGCCGCGGAATCACCGGCGAGTTTTGTGGCCTGGGACCTGCTGGCGCTCGGGGACGAGGATCTGCGCGAGCATCCGCAGGAGGAACGACGGGTGCGCCTGGAGGGTCTCCTCGGCGACGCGACGCCACCGATCCACCTGACGCCGGCGACGCGGGACCGCTCGGTCGCGGCCGACTGGTTCGATCGCTTCGAGGGGGCGGGGTTGGACGGCGTGATTGCGAAGCGGCTCGCTGCGCCATACCAGCCGGGCAAGCGGGCGATGCTCAAGATCAAGCACCAACGCACGGCCGATTGTGTCGTGGCGGGCTTCCGCTGGCACAAGAACGGTCCGGGCACCCACGTTGGGTCGCTGCTCCTGGGGCTGTTCGATGACGGCGGCACCCTGCATCACGTGGGCATCACGTCGTCGTTCACCTGGGATCGACGGGCGTCCCTGGTGGAGGAATTGGGGCCGCTCCGTGAGCGGGCTTTGGAGGGTCATCCCTGGCAGGAATGGGCCGAGTGGGCCACCGCCGGCGACGTGGATGCCTCTGGCCAGCGACTGCCGGGTGCCACCTCGCGCTGGAACCGCGGCAAGGACCTGTCCTGGGAGCCGCTCCGTGCCGAGCGAGTGGCCGAGGTGGCCTACGACCACCTCCAGGGCTCGCGGTTCCGCCATGCCACGACGTTCAAGCGCTGGCGCCCGGACAATCCGCCCGAGACGTGCCGCTACGACCAATTGGAGGTCACGGCGCCGTACCTGTTGAGCTCCATCTTCGGGTCGTAGCCGGGCTGCGTGGGCCGTCCCAGCCACGTCCTTGCCGCCCGGCGACGTCCTGCCCGCCCGGATGGCCCCGCTCTGACGGTCCGCGCGCCCCCACAGCCCGCCCATTCGCCACCCTCCGGTACCGGCAGTGACCGGATTCGGCGCGAGGTCAGGTTCGGCGCGAGGACAGGTTCGCCGCGAGGACAGGTTCGCCGCGAGGTCAGGCTCGGCCTGCCCGGTCCGGCCAGTCGTACCCGGCCCACGGGTCGTAGTCGACCTCCGGCGGCTCTTGGGCTGGTCGATCCGCCTCGGGGACGTGGATCAGGTTGACGCGAATGCGGGTCCAGGTCGTGGACCGGCCGCGCATGGAATCGACCAGGACGTCCGCGGGCTCAAGTGCGGCGGCGGCTCGAGGGTGACGCTCCTTCCACCGCTGCAGGCCGGCAAGTGCCTGATCCTTGTGCTCCGCCCGGGCGATCTCAACGACAGGGATGGTGCTGCGCCGACGTCCCGTGGGCGTCGGCCGCGAACCTGCGCCAGCTGGCCGGTCAGCCGGCGAGGATGGGCTCAGCCACTCGGCCGGCGTTGGCAGGCCCGCGTTGGGGTCGCCGGCAGCCACGGCCTGCGCTCGCTCAGCCGCCACTTCGGGTGCCGGGCCACCGGCCTCGCCGCGCCCTGCCTGGTACCCAGATGACGGTCGGCGCTGCCGCGACGGCTGGACCCGCGGCGGCTCGCCGGCCTGTTTGACGTAGTTCGGTGGCCACGGGGCGTCGCCATGGCCTTCGCGCTCGTCGCGCGCGGAGAGCTCGAGCAGGGCATCCAGCGATCCGACGGCGGCGTCGATCCCGGCGCCCGGATCGCCGATGGCGCCAAACCGCCCGGGGACGGTATCGATCGTGAACACCTCCGCCTCCACGCCCGGCACCTCATCCCACCAAAGCGGTGTGGAGACCCGCGCATCCGGCAGCGGCCGCA
>JANNQZ010000295.1:0-9814 GCA_031401015.1 Chloroflexota bacterium
CTGTGCCGCGTCTGTGCCGTCAGTTACACGGAGGTCAACGAGGTGGCCCGCGCGATCGACGCTGACATCAGGGTCGTCTCGCTCGAGCCCACCTCGATCGAGGGCATCTTCAACACGATCACCACGATCGGGGCGATGGCCGAGGCCGAGGATGCTGCGCTCGACCTGGTCGAATCGCTGCGCAAGCGGCTGAATGTGGTCGAGACCAAGGTGCAGCGCCGACGCGACGCCGGCCAGCGCCCGCATCGCGTCGTTGGGCTCGAATGGCTCGACCCGCCGTTCACGGCCGGACACTGGGTCCCCGAGCAGATTCGACGTGCCGGTGGGTGGGACCTGCTGGGGGCGGATGGGGAGCCCTCGACCCAGACGACCTGGGGGGCGATCTGCGACGTCGATCCCGAGATGCTGCTGTTGATGCCGTGTGGGCTGCATCTCGCCGAGACGGTGACGGACTGGGCCCGGACGCCCCGGCCGGCCGGCCGGCTACTCCGAGCTCGCGGCCGTCCTTCGCGAGCGGATCTTCGCCCTCGATGGATCCGCCTATTTCAGCCGGCCGGGACCGCGTGTGATCAACGGGATCGAGCTCCTGGCCGAGATCTTTGACCCGGCTGCATTTGTCGACATCGCGCCCTTTGGGTCGTGGACGCCGGTCCAGGTCTGACTGGGCCGGGACCCGCCGCATGCCATTTCGCGCGACCTTCGACTGCCTGTGGTGTGGGTCCGCGCACGCCTGTCGGGGCCCCGATGATCTGGAGGGCTGGGCGCACCTGTGTTCGGACTGCGTCGGCAAGGCCGGCGCGGATGGGTTTCGGCGGTTCCGGCTACGCCAGGCACTAAACGAGCGAGCAGCGGCCGCGGTTTCAGCCGGGGCCGCTGGGGTTACGACGGTCAAGGGCGACGCGGGGGTGGGATCCGCCGACCTGGCCGGACCGACAGGGCGTGACACCGAGATGCTCGCCTACTACGAAGCCCGGGCGCCTGAGTACGACGACTGGTACCTGCGCCGCGGCCGATATGCGCGCGGGCCGATCCATGACGCCGCCTGGAATGCCGAACTTGACATGGCTGGCCGCTGGCTGGACGGCCTCCCGATCCATGGCGACATCGTCGAGCTGGCCGCGGGCACCGGCTGGTGGTCACCGCTTCTGGCCTCGCGAGGTGAGCTCTCCCTGTACGACGCCACGGGGGCGCCGCTCGAGCGCGCCCGCGACCGGCTCGTCGCTCACGGCCTTCGGGCGCATCTCCACGTTCGCGATGCCTGGGCCGAGCCGGATCGTCAGGTGGCAGTGGTCTTTGCCGGCTTCTGGTTGAGCCACGTCCCGCGCAGACGACTGGATGACTTCCTCGGTGTGGTCCGGCGATGGCTGCAACCCGGTGGCAGGTTCGCCTTCATCGACTCGCAGTTTGATCCGCAGTCAAGCGCTGCCGACCATCCCGCCCCTTCGGACGACTTGTCCGTGCGGTTCCTCGACGACGGGCGCGAATTCACGATCGTCAAGGTGTACTACGAGCCAGCGGAGTTGGTGGCTGCGCTGCGGCGGGCCGGATTCGAGGCGCCGTCCGTGACGACCACGGGCAGGTTCTTCCTGCTGGGTACGGCCGTCGCGGGGTAAATCCAATTCGTGCCGACCGGCCCGATACGGCCCGGCCCGCGACGGCCCGCCACGGCCTGCGACGGCCCGATGCCCGCCACGGCCTGCGACGGCCTGATGCTCGTGTCAGGCGCGGGTCTGCAAGAATTGAGCGTGGACACGCTCGACTTCTGACCAAAACCGCGGGAAGTCGACCCCCACCGCGAGGAACGTGTCAGGAACCCGCGCCTCACAAGCGCAACCGGGGCCTGTTTCGTGGCAGCCCCTTAAGCGTCAGCGCTCCGAGTCACGCAAGCGCGTCGCTATACTCCCGGCCATGTCTCCCCTGGCCAAGGCCACGATCGCGACCGTCGGTTCCGGAGTCATGGCCGAAGCCATGATCGCGGGCATCCTGCGTGGCGGCCTGGTGCAGCCCGGCCAGCTCATCGCCAGCCACGGGCGTCTGGAACGTCGAGAGCACCTCGCTCGCGAATACGGGATCAGGACGACGGCTTCAAACCTCGAGGCCATCGAGGGCGCCGACGTCATCCTCCTTGGGATCAAGCCCCAGATGCTCGCCAAGGTCGGGCGCGAGATCGGGCCACATCTTCGACGGGGCCAGCTTGTCCTGAGCGTGCTGGCGGGCGCGACCAGTACGGCTCTCACCGGGATCCTGGGTCACGACCAGGTCGTCCGCAGCATGCCGAATACGCCCGCGCGGCTCGGGAAGGGGATGACGGTCTGGTACGCCACACCCGAATGTACGCCCGAGCAACGCGCGCAGGCGGCGACGCTCCTTGGGGCGCTCGGCCGCGAGCTCGAAGTCGATGACGAGAAGATGGTGGCCATGGCGACCGCCGTGTCTGGCACCGGGCCGACCTACGTGTTCCTGGTGATGGAGGCGCTTATCGATGCCGCCGTCCATCTCGGCTTTCCGCGCCACGTCGCCCACGACCTGGTGATCGAGACGCTCGAGGGCTCCACCCTCTTTGCCAAGCAGTCGGGTTTGCATCCCGCGGAGCTGCGCAACATGGTGACCTCGCCGGGTGGCACCTCCGCGGCGGCGCTCCATGCGCTTGAGTCCGGGCGCCTGCGGACCGTGCTATCCGAGGCGGTCTGGGCGGCATTCCGCCGGACGGTCGAGCTCGGCGACCAGCTCGAGGCATCCGTTGGATCGGCGACCGAGCAAACTACTCGGAAACCGTGACGGCGCAGGACGCCCCACATCGGCCGGCGACCGGAAGCGTCGGCGCGGAAAGGTCGGCATCGGCGGCCACCACGGCCAGACCGGCCACCACGGCCAGACCGGCCGCCAAGGCCGTGACTGCCACTGCAGCCAGACCCGCCACGGCGGCCATCCTGTCGGCCGAGGCCATGGCCGCAGTCGACAGCCCGCGCGAGTTCCGGCTCCACCCGCGCGAGCGCCTCGTGGCGTACACGGCCGAGGTGGCCGGCGCTCGCCAGATCTTCACGATTCCGGTGCGGAGTGGGTATCCGACGCAGCTGACCGCCTCCGAAAAGGCCGTCTCCGATCCGCAATGGTCACCGGACGGGCGCCGGATCGCCTACGTTCGCGACGACGAGATCTGGGTCATGGAGGCGGACGGCTCGCGGGTCACGCGGGTCGCGGGCAAGCCCGGGGAGGGCCGCAATCCGCGCTGGTCACCCGATGGTCGCCGACTCGCCTTTCTCTCGCGGCGGCGCGGCTGGTCGCAGATCTGGCTGATCGATGCACCGGTCCCGCGCAGGGGTCGCCCGGCGGCTGATCCACAGCCCCCAGAGGCATCCGTCATGACCGGGTCCGGGACCGATGTTGACGCCTTCGAGTGGGCGCCCGACGGGCGCCGGATTGCGGTCATGGCCCGCCCGCCGTCGAATCCGGACGAAACGTCCCAGATAACCGTAGTCGACGTGGCGTCGGGGGCGTCCGAGGTCATCGCCGGCGAGTCGAGCACGGACGTCGGCGCTCGCTGGCTGCCTGACGGCTCGCTCCTCTACCTTTCGGACGCCGACGGCTGGTTCCAGGTCGTCAAGCGGACCGCGGACGGGCGTGATCGCATCGTGCTGACCGCGGGTGAGCGCGAGCATGGCGATCCCGCCGGTGGGCCAGGCTCGGCGCCGTTGCCGTCGCCGGACGGCCGCCGTTTCGTCGGTATCGAGGTCCATGACGGCCTGCAGGACCTGGTCGTCGGCGAGCTGGGTGACTGGACTCCGCCGAAGCGCGGTCGAGGCCGACCGCCGAAGGTGCCTCGAATGGTATCCGCGGTGCCCGCGGGAGCCGCGGAGGCGGCGACCTCTGGTCGACGGATCAACCCGTGGGACGGTGTCTGGCGCTCGATCGGCTGGCTGCCCGACGGTGCCTGGGTCGCGGCCGTTGGGGAGAACGAGACCCACCCCCAGGACCTGTGGCTGTTGCCCGTCCCAGGTGTTGCTCCCACCGACGCGCGGCCGCGCCAGGTCACCGACTCGCTGCCGGCAAGCTTGCGCCCGGCCTTCGCGGCGGAACGCGTGGCAAGCCCGGAACGGGTCGCGGTTACCGCGCGCGACGGGATCCGGGTCGAGGCGACGCTATGGCGGCCCGCGGCCGCGAGTGGCAAGCGCGGCGGCCGCCGGGTGCCGACGCTCATCTGGGCGCACGGCGGCCCAACCTGGCAGACATTCCGCGTCTTCGCGCCACTCAGGCAGCGCCTGGTCGCGGAGGGCATGGCGGTCCTGGACGTCGACTTCCGCGGTTCAACCGGGTACGGCCGCGCCTTCCGGCACGCCAACCATGGCGAGTGGGGCCACGCCGACGTGCACGACCTCATCGATGCCGCACGGTGGGCCGCGGAACAGCCCTGGTCGGACGGCCGGTTGGGGATCCACGGCGGCTCGTATGGCGGTTACATGGTCCTGTGCGCGCTGGTTGACGAACCTGGACTGTGGCGCGCCGGCGTGGACCTCTATGGGGATTCGGAGATCGCCGAGAGTTATCGCCACGGCGACCGGGTTGGTCGGCTCGACCTGCACAAGATGATGGGCTCGCCTGACGATCCGGCCCGAGCCGAGGTCTACCGCCGCGGCTCGCCGGTCTATCGAGCCGAACGGATCCAGGCGCCGCTGCTCATCCTGCACGGCCGCAAGGACAAGCGCGTCGTCCCGCTCATGACCGAGCGGATGGTCGAGGCGCTCGAGATCGAGGGTAAACAGCACGAGGTCCACTGGTACGACGAGGAGGCGCATGGCTGGGAGCGCCGCGAGAATCGGCGCGACTCATTTGAGCGGATCGTGGCCTTCCTCAAGACACACCTCCTCGAGGAGCGACCCGCCTAGACCGGGGTTGAGGTGGTTCCCGTTCGGCCGGTCATGGCCAGCACGATCGTCGCGCCGATCCCGATCCCCAGCAGGATGTCGCCAACGCTGAACACGTTATTGAGCGGGAGCCATGCGGGCAGCGCGAAGATGTCGGTCAGTGGCCAGAACGCCGGGTCTGCGCTGACCAGGCTGTTGGAAAACCCGGGCTCGATGCCACCGATCGCGGCCAGTGCTGCAGGGTCCGCCGGCATGTAGCCGCCGTTGGCCACGATTGCCAGCAGATTGCTCGACGCGCCAAGGGCGACCACGACCATCCCCGGGATCCTGATGTTATGCAGCACCGCGACCAGCACTGCAGCGGTGGACGCCACGTAGATCGGGGGCCCGGCATCGCCCACTACCCCTGCGAGCGGATCCGAGAAGAGCAAGACCTGGACCAGCAACCCAAGCATGGCCAGCCACGCCCAGCGGAAGCGCAGGCCCACGAGCCGATCGAGACGACCGCCGAGGAGGTAGCCGGCGGCGATCCCGAGCGGGATCGCGTAGAGGACGAACACCAGGTGGAGGTCAGCCGAGTGTCTGGTCGCCGCTCAGCGCGGCCGCGAGCTGATCGAGGTGGCCCTCAACGTGGTCCGCGACGAATCGCGTCGCGATCTGGGTCACCGTCAACTCACCGAGCGCGACATGGCTCCCGACCCGTGCCCGAATCGCCGGGTCCAGGTCTGCCCATCGCCCCCGCCAGCGCTCCAGGCCAACCTGTACCCGTGCGACCAGCTCGCGGAGCGGAAGTGTCCGGTCGCGTTCGATGAGCGCCAGCCGAAGTTCATTGGTCGCGACGCGGCCGAACGTGACCGGCGCACCGCCAGCGTCAAGGACCCGCTCCGCTTCACCGAGCCAGTAGGGGAGCATCTCCTCGAGGTGAGCCAGGATCTCGCGTGGCCCCCAGGAAGCCTCGGGCGCGTGGTCGAACCGTGCCGCCAACGGCCACGGCTCACCCGCCCGGAGCGCGCCATCGAGCGTCACCAGGCGAGCGCTGGCCTCCGCCAGCCGTTGATCGAGATCGTCATCGTGCATGCGCGTCAGTGTCGCACGCGCCGGGCGGGACGAGGCAGCCTATCGAACCGGGCGCGATCCGGGACCGCCCAGGCGCCGAAAGGCTCAATCGCCGACGAGGGCATAGATCCGTCGTTGGCCGTCGATGCCCTTGAGGTCGTGCAGCCCGCGGTCCTCGAACTTCAGGCCGGATCCGCTGAGCAGTTCCCACGTCGTGGCGGAGACGAGGACCTCGCTCGGTCCCGCCAGCGCCATCACCCTTGCAGCCACGTGGACGGCCACGCCCCGGACGTTGCCGGGTACGAGCTCGACTTCGCCGGTGTGGACACCGCTGCGGACCTGCAGGGCGAGCTCACCCGCTGCTCGGCAGATGGCCGCCCCGGCACGGACCGCTCGTTCCGAGCTGTCGAAGAGAGCCAGGAACCCGTCGCCCGTTGTATCGATCTCCCGCCCCCGGAACCGGTCCAGCTCGAAGCGCCCGCGCTCGTTGTGGTGCGCCAGGCGTTCACGCCAGGCCGAATCGCCAAGGCTGACGGCCATCGCGGTCGAGTCGACGATGTCGGTGAACAGGATCGAGCTGAGGATGCGCTCGCCGCTGCCCACGACCGGTCGGGCAAAGGAGCGCATCCCGGCGAAGTCGACCGTGATCCATGGGTCGTCGCCGATCACCCAGGCATCGTGGGCGGGCGGGATCTCGAACGCTTCCTCTGGCCCGATCTCGAGCGACGTGCCGTCTTCGAGCACCACGTGCAGGACGCCCCGAAGGCAGTAGCCAAGCTGGTGGTACATGCACAGGGCGGTGCCGGCGATTGGCCTGACGTCCACGGACCAGCGCCAGCCGGGTTCGTAGACGGTACGCCCAACGACGTTGTCGCCGATCTCGAAGATCTCGACCCGACCATGCGTGAAGGAGCGAATCTCGTCGGGGTTGTCGAGTCGCTTGCGCAGCAGGCGGACCATCGTGAGATCCTCGAATCGTGACGTTCGGCGGTGATGGTAGTCCTCCAATGGACCGGAGCGTCGATTGCAGCGCGGTGACGTCGGGATCCGTTCATCCTCAACGAAACTTGGTCAAATCCCGCATGCTCGCCGGTGAGGACGGCTCGGGTATCGTCACTGCGACATAACAGGTGCGAAGGAACTGATGCGCCGGGGACTCTCACCAGACGCGCTGGGCGACCTGTTCGACCTGCCCCTGCTGGCCGTGCTGTCGCTGCCGAAGCCGGACGGCACCGTCTTCAGCCGACCCGTCTGGCATCTCTGGGAAGCCGGGCGATTCGTCATCCAGCTTCCGGCCGGGGATCGGAAGATCGCGATGCTCCGGCGCGACAACCGGCTGACGCTGCTTCTGGCTGAGAATCCCTTCCCGTACCGGAGCGTCGAAGTCCGAGGTCGGGCCCGGATGAGCTCGGATGGCTACCACATCCGCGCAATGGAGGTCTGCCGCCGCTACATCGAGGCCTACGATTTGGAGGCGCCCGTCGACAGCTACCTGAGCTCCGAGCCGGGCGTGATCGTCGAAATCGAGGCGGACGTCTTGAACTGCTGGGATTACGCCGACGATGACCTGATGCCGACATGACCGGGACGCCTCCTCAGTCCTAGGTGCCGAACCGGAACCTGTCCACGGCTGGGCCGTCCGGAAACGGCAAGTGTTGGTTCGCGGCCCAATCCGCGGTCGCCAGAGGAGGAATGCCCGCCGGTCTGCGTCCTGGGCTCGCTCGACATCGCGCAGAATTCGATACGCGATGGCGTAGCACAAGTCGCCGTCCAGGTCGACCAGTTCCGAGAAGGCAACATCGTCGCCTTCGCGTGCCCGTTCGACCAGCGTCGTCCGCATGGGCGGTACTCCAACGGCGCCAGAGTGGGCGCTTCACCCACTACTGATGGTCGCACTAGTGAATAGGTTCAATCGCCATCGGGAGACGCCGAGTCTCGCCCGTTGGCCAAGGGGCCCGTTGCACGTCGGAACCGGACTACGCGCGCCGCCTGACCGGGACGAGGGAGGCATTCCCTTGACATCACCCGGACGGCACGATGCACAACATGCGCGACTGGACCCGGCATCGCCGCCCTGCATCGCTGATGTTGGCCGCCGCGCTCGTTGGCGGCGCGTTTGCGACGCCGGCGGCCGCAATCACGACGGATGCGGACCGCGATGGTCTGACCAACACCTTCGAGCGCACATGGTCGCTGACCAATCCGCGCCGCGCCGACAGTGACGGCGACGGCCTGCCTGACGGCCGCGAGAACCCCGACCGCGACGGCCTGACGAATCGAGCCGAGCAGAACCTGGGAACCCGGCCGCGCGATGCCGACACGGACAACGATGGCTGGACCGATGGCGCCGAGTACCGGGCCGGAAGTGACCCGAAATCGGCGGCCAGCAGGCCACGCCCGCCGAAGCCGAAGCCAACCCCGACTTCGACCCCGACCTCGACCCAGACCTCGACCCCGACCCCAATTCCGACCTCGACCCCGACGCCGACTCCGACTCCGACCCCAACCGCGACTCCGACCCAGACGCCTCCTCCCACTCCGACGCCATCCCCACCGAGCGGTACAGCCCCGAGCCTGCCCGCCGCCCCCAACTGCCCGATCTTCCCTGTGACCAACGTCTGGAACGTCCCGATCAATGGCCGTCCGGTCGCTGCGGACTCTGCCTCCCTGATCGCGTCGATCGGGCTCGACCGCGGACTGCACATGGACTTCGGCTCGTACGCGGGCTATGGCATTCCGTACAACGTCGTTGGCTCGTCGACGCCCCGCTCATCGGTGACGTTCGACTACGACGATGAATCGGACCATGTCGGCTATCCGATTCCGGCGAATCCCCGCATCGAAGGTGGCTCGGACCGGCACATCCTCCTGGTCGACAAGGACGCCTGTCAGCTGTTCGAGCTATTCGATGCGCGTCTCGTCGGGAGCGCTTGGTCGGCCGGGAGCGGGGCGACCTGGGACCTGGGCTCGAACGCCCTCCGCCCGGCCGGCTGGACCAGCGCCGATGCCGCCGGACTGCCGATCCTGCCGGGCCTCGTCCGCCACGACGAGGTGGCTACCGGCGCGATCCTGCACGCGCTCCGGTTCACGGCGCCGCAGACCCGTCGGGCCTACATCTACCCGGCACGCCATTTCGCAAGCTCGTCCACGTCGCTCTCGCTCCCGCCGATGGGGCTGCGCATCCGCCTCAAGGCTTCATTCAACACTGCCGGACTCTCGCCCCATGCCCGGGTCATCGCCGAGGCGCTGAAACGGTATGGGATGATCCTCGCCGACAACGGCTCACCCTGGTACATCACCGGGGTCAGCGATCCGGGCTTCGATGACGACGTCCTCCACGAACTCGACATCGTCACCGGCCGCGACCTCGAAGTCGTCGATACGACCGGGCTGGTCAACGGGCCGTAGTCAGCGACCTCGGCGCGCCGCCACCGCCTGACGCCGGGCGCGACCACCGCGCGTCGCGACCACCGGCCGCCGCGACCACCGCGCGTGGCGACCACCGCGCGTCGCGACCGCCGGCTGCCGGGCGCTCAGCCGCGTAAAGCGTCATCATCCGCGACATGACGGACCTCAAATCCCGGATCCGGCGCGGTGACCTGCTGATCGGTGTGTTCTCGGATCTCGCATCGCCCCTGGCTGCCGAGCTGTGCGGTCGGGCCGGCTTTGATTGGATCGTGCTGGACCTCGAGCATGGGGCCGCGACGGAGGGAGACCTCCTTGCGCTCCTGTACGCCGTCGGGTCGACGCCGATGGCGCCGCTTGTCCGCGCCCAGTCGGCTGAGCGGCTCCGGGTTGGACGCCCCCTCGATCTCGGGGCCGCCGGGATCATGGTGCCGCAGCTGCGTACGCTCGCCGAGGTGCACGAGGCAGTCAGCTACCTGCGCTACCCGCCG
>JANNQZ010000296.1:0-3575 GCA_031401015.1 Chloroflexota bacterium
AGCAGCGTCTCTGGAACGTCGCCAGCCACGATCCGATGGGCCAGGCCCTCGGCGATCGCGGTCTTCCCGACCCCGGGCTCGCCAATCAGGGCCGGATTGTTCTTGGTCCGGCGCGAGAGGATTTGGATGACCCGGTCGATCTCCTTCTCGCGGCCGATCACGGGGTCGAGCTTGCCGGCACGAGCAGCATCGGTCAGGTTGATCCCAAGCTGGTCGACGGTCGGGGTCTTGCTAGCCCGCTTGGTCTCAGGGGTCGGGCCGGCAGACGAACTCTGCGACAGGACGCGGATCACCTCGTGCCGAACCTTATCGAGGTTCACGCCCAGGGACTCGAGCACCCCGGCCGCAATGCCCTCTCCTGCGCGTACGAGCCCCAGGAGAAGGTGTTCCGTGCCGATATAGTTGTGCCCCAGGCGCCGCGCTTCGTCGATGGCGAGCTCGATCACCCGCTTGGCGCGTGGTGTCAGTCCGACTTCGCCCACGACCGGTCGATCGCCGCGGCCGATGATGAACTCGACGGCGGTCCGAACCTTGGCCAACTCGACGTTCATGTTCTCGAGGACGCGAGCGGCGACGCCCTCACCCTCTCGGACAAGGCCGAGCAGCAGGTGCTCCGTCCCGATGTAGTTGTGATTGAAGCGCTGCGCCTCGTCCTGAGCCAGCGTCAGGACCTTGCGCGCGCGATCCGTGAATTTGTCGAAACGATCCATCAGCGTCGAACGCCTGTTCCTTTGCGGGGTTGACCGGGTGCCAGTTGCCCCATGCTAGCACGGTCTCCCAGCCAGCACGGTCCCGTCAGAAGTACCAGGTTTTCAACGATCGGCCACGCCAATCGGACCCCCACGGGCGGTCGACCCGCTGCTAGCTCCTGGCGTCGGTCTCGACTTGGCCTTCGGCGGACTCGGCATCGTCGACCTTCGACTCGAGGACAGCCTCCGCGACGCCCTCGGTGACGGCGGTCTCCGAGGAGGCCTCTTCGGCCACTGCCTCAGCCAGAGCCGTCTCGACCGGTGCGGGAGCGTCAGCGGACTCGCCGACCGCCGAGATGTCCGGCGAGGGTTCAGCCACGGGCTCCACCAGGTCAACCGGCTCGCTGGCCGCCACGGGTTCCACGGGTTCCCCCGGCGCGCTCAGCGCCACGGGCTCCACCAGTTCAACCGGCTCGCTTGCCGCCACGGGCTCCACCAGGTCAACCGGCTCGCTGGCCGCCACGGGCTCCACGGGCTCCACGATCTCCACGGGCTCCGCGATCTCCACGGGCTCAGCAGCCGTCTCGGCCCCCGCGGCCATCACTGACTCAGCGCCCTCCGTGATGTCGCCGCCCTCGGCCTCAGCAAGTTGCTGGCGGACCTGGGCGAACGCCGAGGCGAGCGTATTGTCGATGCCGCCCTCGGGCTCCTGGACCGCGTCCGACATCGAATAGCTGCGCTCCGGCCGCGGGCGCCGCTCAGGACGCGGGCCGCTCGCAGCGCTCGTCGTCGGCGCGGCGACTGGCGGGCTGACAGGCGCCAGCTCCGGCGCCACGCGGGCGGGGGCCTCCTCGGCCTGCTTCAGGCTGAGGCCCAGGCGATGTCGTTCAGAGTCGAGCGAGATGATCTTGAGCTTGAGCTGCTGGCCCTCGTGCACGACGTCGCCAGGATGGGCCACGCGTTGATGGGACAGCTCGCTGATATGGATCAACCCTTCGAGCCCGTCGCGCACCCGAACGAAGGCGCCGAAGTTGACGAGCTTGGTGACGGTTCCGTCGATCACGTCGCCGACGTTGAAGTCGGCCACCGTCGAATGCCACGGGTCGGGCTGGAGCCGACGGATGGACAGGCTGATCCGACCACGCTCAAGGTTGATGTCGATGACCTCGGCCTCGACCTCCTCGCCAACGCGATAACCGGCTTCGGGGTTGTTGACCTTGTTCCACGACAGCTCGCTCTTGTGAACCAGGCCGTCGATCCCGCCGAGATCGATGAACACGCCAAACGGCGCGATCGAGCGAACGGTGCCGTTGACCTTCTGCCCAACCTGGAGACTGCTGAAGAGTTCGTCGCGCTTTTCGCGGCGCTCTTCGTACAGTGCGACCTTCTCGGACAGGATCAGCCGGTTCGCCTTGCGGTTGACTTCGAGGATCTTGAGCCGGAGCTTGCGGCCGACGAACGGCATCAGCTTCTCGGCGATCTCCTGGGCCGCATCGCGCGGCTGGTCGTTCTGGGGTCGGCGGGGGAAGTCCACAATCTGGCTGATCGGCACGAAGCCGCGGATCCCGCAATCGACGATCAAGCCGCCCTTGTTGTGGTCGATGACCGGGGCGTCGATGATGACGCCTGCCTCGAATTGCTCTTGCATGGAGCGCCACTTGCGCTCGAGACCAGCCCGGCGGAGCGACAGGACCACGTGGCCCTCGGGCGACTCTGGCTGCAGCACGTAGACAAGCACCGTGTCGCCAACGTTGAGCGCCGGCTGGCCTTCGCCGTGACGACCGAACAGCTCGCGATTGCTGACGACGCCCTCGCTCTTCGCGCCGATATCGACGAGGATCTCGTCCTTGTCGATCCGCACGACCTGGCCCTCGACAACGTCGCCGTGCTTGAAGCTCTTGATGTCCGAGTCCTGCTCGGCGAGGAGCTCCTCCATCGTCGTGGGCTCGGGACCCAACTTCCGGACCGGAAGCGGCTCCGGCTCGTCGTCGCTCGCGGCCGGCGCGTGGGCGGTCTCGTCTGCGGTCAGCGCCGTGTGCGCGCTTCCATTCGCGGTTCCATCGGTCACGCCATCGCCCAGATTCATCGGGATCGCGTCCGCGGCCGTCTCCGGTGACACCTGGGTGTCGCTGGCTGCGGCTGCCTCGGTTGAGGTCGGCTCATCGGCTGCCATCGGAATGGCGCCATCGGGCGCCTGTTCTACGACGGTAGCTATGGCCCCCGTCTCTGGTGCAGGCTCGCCCGGTTGTTCATCTGTCAAGGGATTGGTCACTCCTGATCGTGGATTTGCGCCGCGAATCAGAAACGACCTGAGCAACGCTCAAGCCGCTTGCCGAAACGATCAAGTGGTCCGTGGGCAATCGATCCGCGGTCCGCTCCTTCGTGGGTCACGTGCTTGTTCGTTGCTCTTCAGCTGTCCTGCCTCTCGGGGCCGGGAGAGTCTAGCACATGGGTTCTGCGCACTACAATCCGTTGGCCGTGCCTGAATTGCCCGATCTGAGCGTGGTTTCGGACGCCCTGCACGCCTCCCTTGCGGGTCGGATGATCGAGTCTGCCGAGGCACCGGGTCCGCTCGCGGTTCGGGGCACCCCGGCCGAGCTCGACGCGCTGATCGGCCAACAGGTCCGGTCCATCACCCGGCGGGGCAAGTTCCTGCTCATCACGCTCGATCGGGACGGCGTGGCGTGCAACCCGATGCTGACCGGCCGCTTCCAGCTCGCGAGGCCTGGGATCAAGCTGCCGGCGCAGACCGCGTTCATCCTTCGGTTAGGCACGCGTGCGCAAGGTCCGGGCGATGCGGCACGCTGGACCCGAGGGGCTTCCTGGGTGTCTGCTGACGATGCGCATCCGGAGATCCGGTACCGCGACCCGACCCAGATGGGCAAG
>JANNQZ010000297.1:0-2630 GCA_031401015.1 Chloroflexota bacterium
CTTCTGCTGGTTGCCGCCGGAGAGTTGGCGGACCTCGGACACCGCGCGCGTGTCGATCTGGAGCTGAGCGACCGCGGCGTTGACCTTGATCCGTTCGGCGGACATCGCGATGGGTCCCCAGGACCGGAATCCGGCGATGACGGGCAATGCGACGTTCTCGCGCACGGAGCGTTGCATCAGCAGGGCTTCGGCGCGGTCCGCTGGCACGTAGACGAGCCCGGCCTTGATGGCGTCTGCCGGGTGCCGGAACGAGATCGGCGCCCCATCGACCAGGAGTTCGCCGCCATCGGGCCGGCGGGATCCAGCGAGGATGGCAAATAGCTCGTCCTGGCCCTGGCCCTCGAGGGCGGCCAGGCCGAGAACCTCGCCGGCGCGCAACTCGAACGACACGTCCCTGAGCGTGGTCCCGACGCGCAACTCGCGGGCAACGAGGCGAGGCGTAGTCGTGTCGGCGGCCCGTGACGGGTCGGACTGCGTCGCACTCTTGGTCCGCGGGGCCCTGGCGCTCTCGCCGAGCATGAGCGCGACGATGCGCTCTTCCGATCCTTCATTGATGTCCACGACGCCGACCGTCGAGCCCTCGCGCAGCACGGTCGCTCGATCGCAGACCGCAGCGATCTCGATGAGTCGATGCGAGATGAAGATGATGCAGCGATCCGATCCTCGCTGCTTCCCGATGACATGGAGGACACGCTCGGTCAGGTCGGCCGGCAGGGCCGCCGTCATCTCGTCGAGCATGAGCACGTGTGGCTCAATGGCGAGCGCGCGGGCGAGGTCGATGACGCGCAGCGTCGCCAGCGGCAGATCCCGAGCCACCTCGGATAGGTCCAGGTCGCCGAGGCCGAGTTCAGACAGCCAGTGACGAAACGGCTGGACCGGGGTCCTGGTCAGGCGCAGGTTGGACCGGATGTCCAGGTCCGGGATGACGGCCGGCTCCTGGTAGACCGAGACGATCCCGCCTCGTCGCGCGTCGGCGGGTGAGCGGGCCATGAACGGCTGTCCTTGCACCGTGATGGAACCGCCGTCGGGATGGACGGCGCCCGTCAGAATCTTGACGAGCGTGCTCTTGCCGGCGCCGTTGGCGCCCATCAGTGCGTGGACCTCGCCGGCGCGAACGGAAAGCGATGCATCCCGCAACGCCGCGACCGCGCCATATCGCTTGGCGATCCCGCTCGCCTCGAGCAGAAGCTCCGTCATGGTCCTCTCGTTGTTGAACGAGGGCGGGAGGATGTCGGCGGCGCCGTCATCCTCCCGCCACTAGAAGCTAGATCGTCCAGGTCACTCGCCTGGGCCCTTGCAGGCGATGACGTCATCCACGCTGTACGTGGTCCAATCCTGGACGGTGAGCCCGAGGGGCCACAGCTCGTTGAGGTTCGGGTTCTGGGCGGCCTTCAGCGCGGCCTTGCCGGCGTCGGTCGTGTTGTCCCAGAGCTCCGGGCTGACATGGACGGTGGTCGCAGCCGGCTTCTCGCCGGCCAGCAGCTGCAGGGCCAGCACGACACCGGCGCCGGTGACGGCCGACGGGTTGGTGACCGCCGCGCCGACCAGGCCCGGCTCGTTGAGAAGCTGGGTGACGAAGCCCGCGTTATCCGCGCCGACGATCGGCACGAGCTCATGATTGGCGGTCTTCATCGCGTCGACGATCGAGGAGTCCACACCGGAGGTCCAGACGCCGTCGAACGGCACGCCGCTGCTCATGATGTCGTTGATCTGGCTGACGGCGGTCGCCGGATCCCACTTGGTGACGACCTCCTGGGCGACCGTGATGTCGGGATACTCGGCCAGCGCCTTCTTGAAGCCGGTGTCGCGATCCGTGTCGGCCGGGTGGCCGGCGATGCCGCGCATATAGACGACGGCGCCCTTCTTGCCCATCTGCTCGAACAGGGCCTTGGCGCCAAGGTAGGCGTACTCGACCTGGTCGTTTGACAGGTTGTATGCACCCGCGGCGGTGACGAACGCGTCGACCGCGATGACCGGGATCCCGGCCGCGTTGGCCTCGTCGATCGCCGGGTTGAGCGCGTCCGGATCGTTCGGGTTGATGATGATCGCGTCGACGTCCTTCGCGATCAGGTCGCGGATGTCGGTCAGCTGACCGGCAGCATCCGTGTCGTGGTTGATGACGGTGACTTCCGACACCTGGCCGGATGCGACCGCCTGAGCCTTGACCGAGCAGATCGACGACTCGCGCCAGCCGTTGCCGACGCCGCCGCCGTTGGCGAAGCCGATCTTGTACGACATCGCCGCGGCTGACGCGACCGCGCTCGGTGCCGGCGACGCAGCGCCACCCGAGCAGGCCGCGACGGCGATTGCGGCGACGACCGCCAGGCCGATGAGCGTCGTCGCCCGGACTGATCCCTTGTTGGTCATGCGTACTCCTCCTCTTCGATCGGCAGACCGTTGTGGCCATGCCGTGGATCGAACCTCTCTTCGCCCTCCGCGTACGGGGGGACCGTGCGCATCATCTTGTCGATGTCACCTCCTGGCGCGTCCGCGCCCCGCCATCGCCGCTCCCACGGTCGATGGCACGCGCGAGACGGCGCGAATGCTCACGATAGGCTGCATCGAACAGATCCCGCGAGCGTTCGGCGCCGACGACCGAAGCCCGGGTGATGACGGGTGGCATGACGCCG
>JANNQZ010000298.1:0-8280 GCA_031401015.1 Chloroflexota bacterium
CCGCCGCCAGCGACGCGCGGAACAGCCCACCCACTGCAAGGCCGATCCCGGCGAACCCAGCCATCGATAGCCCAACGATCCCGATGCCGATGACGGGCCTGACGATGTCGCCGCCCTGGCTGGCGACCGCGAGCGCCACGATCAACCCGAGGAGAACGGTCGTGATCCCGATCGCGCCGAACACGCCCAATCCGCTGGACAACAGCCAGCGTGCCCTGGTCAGCGGGGCGGCCATGACAACGGCGAGGCGGCCACCGGTCTCATCACCGGCCCAGGACGCCACGAACGATGCGGCGGCCAGCCCAAGGATCAGCGAGGCGAACCCAAAGAACGTCAACTGGAGGATCCCCGACGGTTCCTTGAGATCGACCCCTGGATAGAGGACGGCGATCAGTTCCGTGATCTGTGGCAACTGGCCAAGGCTCTCGGCCACCGACTTGGCCGACAGCGCAACCAGCGCGGCGTACAGGCCCACGCCGAGACCCCAAGCGATGGCAACGGCGGTCCGATCCGCCAATTGCCGGGTCATTGGACCGCTCACGCCGGCGGGCAGCGATGGCAGGCGAAGCCAGGCAAGGGCTCCATGCGCACCCAGGTCGCGCCGTGTGAAGGCGACCACGCCCACGGCCAGGAGGACGAGGCACACAACGGCGAGGAGGGCGAGCGACCCCCAATCGGTCACTCCCGCAAGCGGTCGATGGCCCGCCGTCCAGGCGTACCAGGAAAGCGGACGCAGACTGTCGATCAACGGCGATAGCGACGCGTACGACGAGACCAGGTACCCGCCGAACAGGAACACAAGGCCGAACGCCAATCCCCGTGTTCGCCCCAGGATCGGGGCCGTCGCAAATGAGACCGAACCGGCCGCGAGGATCAGCAGCGCGTACAGGGTGACCTGCCCAAGGGCGGCTCCGAGGGCGATCTCATCGCCGGGCAGGACCGCGAAGGCGCGCCCGGCGGCCACGATCAGGACCGCGGCAATCAACATGGCCACGACCAGGGCGCTGAGATGCCCAGCGAGCTTCTGGACGGCAATCGATCGACGGCTGGTGGGGGTCGAGGCGAGGAGATCCAGGCTCCCCTTGGCGGCTTCCCCGGCAAGGGTTCCCGACAAGGCCAGCACCGACCAGAGCCCGAGCATCACCGGCAGCACGTTGCCAACCCGCCACGACAGGAAGCCACCCAGCAGTTCGATGTTGATGGGCTGGCCAAGCAGCCCGCGCAACACGAGCGGCAGATTGGTCATCTGGGCGACGAGCTGCTGGCGATCGGCAACGGTGGTGAACTGGACTCCATACGGTGCGGCGCTGGCGAGCATGAACAGGCCAGCGAGCAGACCCACGACCAATGCGGCCCGGCGACTGTCACGAACGGTCTTGCCGTAGACACTGCCCAGTCCGGCGATTCGTGAGAGCGGGTTGGCCCGGTCCGCACCAACGGCAGACGCGCCCGCCTCAGCACCCATAGCTCACCGCTTCATGGCTTCGACCGTCGCCGGACCGTGCCCGTACTGCGCGAGGAACACGTCCTCCAGGTTGGGCTCGCGGCTGACGACATCGATCAGGCCATGCGGCGCCGCGGCGGCGATCACCCCGCCAATCGGTCCGTTCACCCGCATTCGGACGATGGTGCCCTCGATCGCGACGTCGCTTACGCCCTCGATCGCCTCGAAGATCCCCGTGGCGACCGCGACCACAACGGGCGCGGCGAACACGAGCTCAACGTGATGGAAGGCCAGTCGACGGATCGCCTCGATCCGGTCGACCTGGACCAGCCGCCCCTCGCGGATGATCGCCACACGGTCGCAGGTCCGATCCACCTCGTCGATGATGTGCGACGACAGGAAGATGGTGCGCCCGTCGGCCCGAGCTTCACGAACAATCCCGAAGAAGGTCTGTTGGACGAGCGGGTCAAGCCCGGCCGTCGGCTCGTCAAGGATCAACAGGTCCGGCTTGTGCTGGAGCGCGACGATCAGGCCGACCTTTTGCTTGTTGCCCTTGCTGTATTCCTTGAACCGCCTGCTCGGGTCGAGATCCAGGCGCTCCACCAGCTCGGCCGCGTAGGCTCGATCCACGCCGCCGCGCAGGTTTCCGAAATACGTCAGCGTGTCGGCCCCGGTGAGTCGGTCGTACAGGTCGAACTCGCCCGGCAGGTAGCCAACCCGTCGGTGGATGGCCACCGGATCTTCCGTCGTCTCGATCCCGAACACCTCGGCACGCCCACTGGTCGGCCGGATGAGGTCCAGCAGAACCCGCATCGTCGTGGTCTTCCCGGCACCGTTGGGCCCCAGGAACCCGAAGATCTCGCCCTGCTGTACGTCGAGGTCGAGCTCCGTGATCCCACGGTGGATGCCGTACTTCTTGGTCAGCGATTCAGTTCGGATGACCGCCGTCACTTGGTGCCTCCGCTCACGAAGCCGGGGTGTTGGCGTGCTCGGCGGCCTCGGCTCGTTCCTTCAGCAAGCGGAGATGCGCCTCGACCCGGTTGGCCAGCGACTCGCGCCCGAGACGAACCAGGATCCCGGTCCATCGATCAAGCGGCCGGAAGGATGCCGCGTGGATCACGCGTGTGCCCCCGGCCACCGGCTCCAGCCGCCAGGTCCACTCACTGTCGAACCCGGATGCCGTGACCCTGAGACGGAACTTCGACTCCGGACGAGCCTCAAGACTCTCGACCCAGGCAAGGTCGCGGAGCAGGCCGAGGCTGGCGCGAGCGAACCGGGTCGTCGCCGCGGCCGGCCACGTGGGCGCGGCGGGACCCAGGTGCAGCTCCGGATACAGCGAGCTCGTCGCGGCAGGATCGTGCAGGGTGGACCAGACGGTGCGCGGCGTGGCGTGGACGAAGACCCGACGCTCGACCGTGTCCGGTTCGGATCCTGCCCCTCGCGGACGCCCGGCGGGACGACCGTCACGGACACCGAGGGCCATCGTCAGCCGCCGATCGGGTGCCAGACCGTCTTCATCTCGAGGAAGGCGGCGATCCATTCAGGGCGCTCCGCGGCCGCGTCGTCCAGCCAATCGAAGCGTGCCTCCGCCACGGTTGTGGGCCGGCGCAGGAGGCGCTTGATATCCTCGGCTGCGCTCTGCTCCGTAGCCAGGCGCAGGTCTTCGGGAACGCCCCAGGTGTCCAGGGCATCAACGTCCGAGTGAGCGGCAAGGACGGGGATCAGTTCCGACTTGCGCCCAGTCAGGACATTGACGACGCCACCCGGAACGTCCGAGGTGGCGAGAACCTCGGCGAGGGTCACCGCCGGGAGTGGCCGGCGCTCGCTGGCAATCAGGACCACAGTGTTGCCGGTGACGAGGGGCGGCGCCAGCCGGCTCACCAGTCCGAGCAGCGACGAGGTCTCCGGGGCGACGACGCCCACGACGCCGGTCGGCTCCGGGATCGTGAAGTTGAAGTACGGCGCAGCGACCGGATTGGACGAACCCAGCACTTGCCCGATCTTGTCAGCCCAACCCGCATACCAGACCCACCGGTCAATGGCGCGATCGACGGCGGCGCGTGAGACGGAAGGGCTCAGCCCTTCGGCCGCGCTCACCTCCGCGACGAACTGCTCGCGCCGACCCTCCATCAGCTCGGCCACCCGATACAGCACCTGGCCGCGATTCATCGCCGTTTTGGCGGCCCAGCCGTCGAACGCCTTGCGCGCCGCTCGAACGGCATCACGGAGGTCCTTGCGCGACGCCCGGCAGGCGTTGGCCAGGGGCGCACCGTCCGCGCCGGTCACGAGATAGGAGCGACCACTCTCCGTCCGCGGGAACGTGCCGCCGATGTACAGCTTGTACGTCTTGCGAACCTCGATCCGGGCCGGAACCGCGGCCACGGGGACCACGGCGGCCGCCTGGGCGCGCGCGGCGACAGCTCGGGACGCGCCGGTGCGACCGGGAGACGGGCGCGGGCGCCCGGGAGTGGCCATCAGCGGTCCTCGAGTCGCACGTAGGCCAGCAGGCCGTGGAGCCCACCCTCGCGCCCAAAGCCCGATTCCTTGTAGCCGCCGAACGGCGAGGTCGGGTCGAACCGGTTGAACGTGTTGGCCCAGACCACGCCCGCTTTCAGCCGCGACACCATCTCAAGGATCCGCGAGCCCTTGTCCGTCCAGACGCCAGCAGACAATCCGTAGACCGTGTTGTTGGCCTTCTCGATCGCCTCGTCCGGGGTCCGGAAGGTCAGGACGGACAGCACCGGACCGAAGATCTCTTCGCGCGCGATCCGGTGCGACTGCGCGACATTGGTGAACAGCGTCGGGCGAAAGAAATACCCGCGATCCGGCAGGTCGCAGGCCGGCTGGTAGAGCTCGGCGCCCTCGGCGACTCCGGACGCGACGAGCTCAGTGATCTTCTCGAGCTGTGCCCTGGAATTGATCGCGCCGACATCGGTGTTCTTGTCGAGCGGGTCGCCGACGCGGATCGTCGAGAGCCGATCCTTGAGCTTGTCGATCAGGGGCTCGACAATCGATTCCTGGGCAAGGAGCCGCGAGCCGGCGCAGCAGACCTCGCCCTGGTTGAAGTAGATCCCGTTGACGATCCCCTCGACGGCCTGGTCGAGCGGCGCGTCATCGAAGACGATGTTGGCCGCCTTGCCGCCAAGCTCGAGTGTCAGCGCCTTGTCGGTGCCGGCCACGCCGCGGGCGATCCGCTTGCCGATCTCGGTGGAGCCAGTGAACGCCACCTTGTCGACGCCCGGATGAGTCACGAGCGCCATCCCGATTTCGCCCGGCCCGGTGATGATGTTGACGACTCCGGGCGGCAGGTCTGCCTGGCGGCAGACATCGGCGAACAGCAGTGCGGAGAGCGGTGTCGTTGAAGCCGGCTTGAGCACCACCGTGTTGCCGGCGGCGAGCGCCGGCGCGATCTTCCACGACAGCATCAGCAACGGGAAGTTCCACGGGATGATCTGGGCAGCAACGCCGAGCGGGCGGGCCCGTCGACCCGGAAAGGCGTAGTCGAGCTTGTCCGCCCAGCCGGCGTAGTACCAGAAGTGGGCCGCGGCGAGCGGAACATCGACGTCGCGGCTCTCCTTGATCGGCTTCCCGGAATCCATCGATTCGAGGACCGCGAATTCGCGCGAGCGCTCCTGGAGGATCCGCGCGATCCGGAACAGGTACTTGGCGCGCTCCCTGCCGGACAGGTTGCCCCAGCGGCGAGTCTGGGCACGCCGGGCGGCCCGGACGGCCTTGTCCGCGTCGGCGGCGGTTGCCCGAGCGACATGCGCGAGCGTCTGCTCCGTCGCGGGGTTCACGGATGCGAACGTTTCGCCGTCAGAGGCCGCCACCTCCCGACCATCGATGAACAGCCCGTACCGCTCCTTGAGCGACACGATCTCGGCTGACTCCGGGGATGGCGCGTAGTCCCATGGGATGGCCTGGCCATCACCGAGTCCCCAGCTGGACACGGACCGTGCCCGCGCCGGGACCAGGCTTGACGCGGAGTCGGTGACCATGCCCGGCATTATGGCACCGGCGCCCCCCGACGCCGCCTCCGATGCGGGGCACGGTGGGTGCGACCCGCGCCTCCGCGCGACGATGCTCGGCGTGAGTGCGGCCGAACGAACCCGGGTCGCCGCGTATGGTGTTGGGTGGGTTCGTTCAGTGAGCGCCCGGTCGTGGTCCCGGGGGATGGATCGTGAAGGCACCTCGCCGCCCCCAGGCCAGGGCGCCGAGGCCCGCCGCCACGGTGAGCAGACCACCGATCCCGATCGCCACCGCCGCTCCGAAGCCGGAAGCCACCGCACCCATGGCCAGGCCGCCGATCGGCATCGACGCGCTGAACACGGTCGTATAGACGCTCATCACCCGACCGCGCAGCTGGTCCGGGACGGCCATCTGGATCGTAGTCGTGCCGGTGGCCGCCATCAGGATCGCACCGAAGCCAACCAGCACCATCAACGGGAGTGACAACGCGAAGACTCGCGACATCGCCAGCGCCACCGAGGCCACGCCAAGGATCAGGGCTCCTGTGGCCAATCGCGTCGGGCGAGGCTGGCCTCCGAGGACGAGTCGGAATGACGCCAGGAGCGCGCCGACACCAGATGCCGCCATCAGGAACCCGAACCCCGCCGCGTCGCTGGCGAGTTCCCCCTCGGCCAGCGCGGGGATCAACACGTTCCAGTTCATCCCGACCGTCGCCACGCCACCGACCAGCACCACGGCCAGCAGGACGACCGGTGTCTGCCGCACGTACTCCAGACCCTCGGCCAGGTTCACCAGGACCTCGCGGGCGGAGGTCGGGCGGGCGATCCGGATCGACTCCCGAAGCGCACCCTCGTCGATCAGCCGAAGGCCGATGATGACCGCGAGGAAGCTGAGGGCGTTGATCAGGAACGCGGCGGGCATCCCGAAGGCCCCGATCGTCAGCCCGGCCGCGGCAGGGCCCAGGATGCGCGCGGCATTGAACTGGGCCGAGTTGAGGGCGATCGCGTTCCCGATGTCCTCGCGACCGACAAGCTCGACCACGAATGACTGGCGCACGGGCATGTCCACCGCGTTGGCGACACCGAGCAGGGCGGCCAGCACGACGATCATCCAGACCTCGACGAGGTCGGTGATCACGAGGACGGCGAGCACGAGCGCGAGCCCCATCATCACCACCTGCACCCACAGCAGAGCGCGCCGCTTTGGCATGGCGTCCGCGGCAACCCCGGCGAATAGCCCGAGGACGACCACCGGGAGGAATTGCGCCGCGGCCACGATCCCGAGCCACACGGGATCGCCGGTCAACTGGAGCACAAGCCACGCCTGCGCGACCTGCTGCATCCAGGTCCCGATCAACGAGATGAGCTGCCCCGTGAAGAAGAGCCGATAGTTCCGATGCCGGAAGGCCATGACGGCCGGCGCCCTCGTCAGGCGCAGGCGAACTGTGGCCACAGGCCCGGTCATCGGACGCCGCCCCTCGTGCGGTCGGGGTTTGGCAGCGTCGGTGGCCGCCAGCCGGTCTCGCCCAGGATGGCCGCCAACGAGCGGCCGCGAAGCTCCGCTTCAAACTGGACCCGCGCGGCGGTGAACGCGTCGTGGACAAGGCAGCGCCCGTCCGGCCGGCATGGACCGCCCCGCAGCACGCAGCGCGCTTCGGTCGGTGGCTCTTCGATCGCGGTCACGACGTCGAGGAGCGAGATCTCCGCCGCCGGCCAGGCCAGCCGATAGCCGCCGCTCCGCCCGATCGTGGCCCTGACCAGTCCGCGGTCGGCCAGCCTACCCAGGACTTTAACCAGGAACCTGGCCGGAATCCCCCACTCCGCGGCAATCCGGCGGCTGCTCACCGGCTCGACGCCCTCGTGGGCGGCGAGGGCGAGCATGGCGCGGACCGCATAGTCGGCTCCCCTGGTCAGGCCCAGATCCACGGTTCCCGTCCCCTGCAGATGAGTCGTGACATTCGGACCGCCCGACTCGGGCCATCCGGCCCCTCGACGGCTCATAAACGGATAGTAACTTGGTCGCTAAATACACGCGACAACGCGGAACCTGCCCCCTGGGTCCGCCGAGCCACGGTCCATGCAGTCCATGAATCGCTAGCGGAGGACGGGGCAATGAGTTCGAAGGTCCGAGTACTGACCGTCGCGCTGGTCGCGGTCAGCCTGCTGGGAGGGCTGTTGGTCGGCCGCCTGTCCGGCGGTCTTGGCGGCGCCGGCTCCCTCGCAACCATCGTCGAGGCCCGGGGCATGACCGTCGCGGAGGCGGAGGGCGCCCTCAAGGCGTTCACGCCGCCCGGCAAGTACGACGAATACACGATGTTCTCGTCGGGCGGCCACTCCGGCAGCCTTCACCTGATCGGCATCCCGTCGATGCGCCTGCTCAAGACGATCCCGGTCTTTACGCCAGAGTCGTGGTCCGGCTACGGACAGGGTGCCGACTCGAGCGAAATCGTCCTCGCCGAGGGCTCGAGCGACAAGCAGGCCGCCGAGCTGGAATGGGGCGACACCCACCACCCCGGATTGTCCGAGACGGGCGGCGCCTACGACGGCCGGTTCGTCTACATCAACGATCGGGCCAACGGTCGGATCGGAATGGTCGATCTGCGCGACTTCAAGACCAAGCAGATCCTGGACGTCCCGAACATCCAGACCTCGCACGGCGGCGTGTTCGTCACCCCGAACTCTGACTACGTCCACATCTCCAGCATGTCCCCTGCCCCGCAGACGGCCGATGGCTACGCCCCCCTCGAGGACTACCAGGCGTCGTTCCGCGGCATGTCCACCTGGCTGTCGGTGGATCAGGCGACCGGCAAGCTGGATGTGGCAAAGAGTTTCCAGATCGAGCTGCCGCCCTACACGCAGGATCTCGCC
>JANNQZ010000299.1:0-7124 GCA_031401015.1 Chloroflexota bacterium
ACAACTTGCGTGGGGGCCACGCTATGGCTTGTCCGATGAGTCAACGGCCCGGATCGGGTCCCGGAAACGCTCCGAAAGCCGCCCAAATGGCGCCTACCAGGCACGTGATGTCGGATTTGGAGCGCCTGGAGCCGGATCCGACACCGCGGTTTCCCCACAGTGTGGCTGGGGTGCAAGTTGTTCATGGTTTGACGGTCGGCCGACAACGCCGCCTTGGACCCCCCCCCCCAGCGGGCGCGACCCTAGCGGTCGTCCGGGCGGCGGCCCACAACCCACCACGCCGTCGGGAAGAGCACCGCGGCCAAGGTCAGCTTCAGCGCGTCACCCAGCAGGAACGGCGTCAGGCCGTTGGCGATGGTCTCCGCGATCGACATCCCGGCAACGATGGCCAGCCACGGCAGCCCGATGGCGTAGATCACGGCGCTGCCCAGCAGCATCGCCCCGAGCGCACCGCCAAGCCGCCGATCCCAGCCGAGTTCAGCGAGCCGCCCAACGAGCGCACCGGCGACGACGAACCCGATGAGATAGCCGCCCGTGGCGCCCCAGATCACGGCGATCCCCCACTTCCCATCGGCAAAGAACGGGAGTCCGACGACACCCAGCAGCACGTACAGCGCGACACCGATCAGGCCCCGGCGAAAGCCCAGCCCACCGCCGACCAGCAGCACGCCAAACGTCTGCCCTGTGATGGGGACCGGCGAACCGGGGACCGGGATGGAGATCCGCGCCGACAGGTAGATCAACAAGGCGCCGGCGACCACCAGCGAGATGTCGCGGACCCGGGCATTGACCCGCTCCCCAACCCGGATCGGAACCAGGAAATCGGCAATGGTTAGGCCGCGTTCCTCGACCGTCGAGCGGTCGAGCCTGGGCAGCGCGATCGTCATCGAAACCCCGCTTCGGGGCCACCGGACCGGTGACCGTTCGGCGAGTCTAGCATTCGGTCATTCGAACTGGACGGCGCGAATGATCGGGAGACCCGCGGCCATGCGGGCCGGATAGGCCGCCGCGAGCATGGACAGTGACACGCCCAGCCCAACGGTCAGGCCGACAACCGGCCACGAGACGGCGACCGCGAGGTCGAATGCCCCGCCCGCGAACACCACCATCAGGGCACCGATCGCGAGGCCGAGCCCCAACCCCAGCAGGGCGCCGGCCAGGCCCAGGATGCCGGCTTCGACCACCACCGAGCGCCAGACCTGGCGTCTGGTCATGCCGACGGCGCGCAGGACTCCGATCTCGCGCACCCGCTCGATGACGTTCATGGTCAGCGTGTTGACGATCGCGAGGGCCGCGATCAGGACCGCGACCAGCGCCAGCGCATCGAACAGTCCGAAGACCCGCCCAAGGGCGGCGTCGACGGCACCTTTCACGCGGTCGATGGTGACGTAATCGAGGGCGTACGTGACCGCGACGTCGCGAAGGGCGGCCCGCGCATCAGGGCCCGCATCGGCGGCGAACCGCACCGCAAACGAGTCCGCCCCCGACACACCCAAGGCGGTCGCATCGCGCCAGCCGAGCAGGATTGCCTCGCCGATCGATCCCGGAATGGATCGTTCGACGACGCCGACCACGCGCACCCCGATCGCCTGACCGGTGGCGGACGGAATCGTCAACGCCTGGCCGACTCCCAACCCGAGCCGCGTCGCCAGGCTGGAAGGGACGATCGCGGCACCACCGGCATCGATGGCCGCCAGGGCTGTGTCGCGCTCGCCTGCCAAGAACCGCAACCGCCCATCTGCCGCCAGGTCCGCACCGACGACGGCCGCGGCGTCGGCTCGAATCCCGGCAATCGCCATCTCAAAGGTCGCCATGGGGCTCATCCGGACGACCCCCGGAACGGCGGCCATGATCTCCGCGCGGATCCCCTCGTCCGCACGGACGGGCCGGATCGACGTGAGGACCAGCTCGCCCGGGATGACATCGGTGATCCAGCCTGCCGCCGCGATCCGGGCATGCTGGCCAACTCCAACCAGCGCGACCATCATCGCCAGGCCGATCGTGAGCGCACTCAGCGTCATCGCCGCCCGGCTCCGATCACGCACCACGGATGCTCGCGCGAGACGCTCCTCGAGGCGCAAGAGGAGGGCAAACGGGACCCCGGCCAAACGGGCTACGGCGGGGAGCACCGCCGGGATGAGCATCGTGGCCGCAAGCAGGACCGCGTAGACGGCGAGCGGCTGCGCGACGCCCGCCGCGCGCGGGGCCACTAGCAGGCCGACGAGCGAAACCCCGACCAACACCGCCGCCAGCCAGCGCAACCTCGCGCGCCGAGCCGAAGGAAGATCGAGCCGCGCCTTGAGCGCCTCCACCGGCTGGATCCGGCCCGCTCGCCTGGCCGGCTCCAGGGCCGCGGCCAGCGTCACGCCGACGCCGCCGAGAAACGCGGCAACGACTGCATCCGGCGGGATTGCCGGCTGGGCAAGCGTGACCGCGCCCACGGTACGGACCCAAGCCACCATCCCAAGCGCTAGCAAGGCGCCGATCGCCACCCCGATCATCGATCCGATCACGCCGAACGTGATCGCCTGGCTGAGCATGAACCGCATCACCTGTCCCCGGGTCGCCCCGGCGGCACGCAGCAGGCCGACGGTCCGGACCTGCTCGACAACCGTCATCGACAGGGTGTTGAAGACCAGGAAGGCACCGGCAAACAGCGTCACCGCCGCGATGAGCGCGGCGGTCGCCTGGAACGACGCGGTCGAGCCACGCAACGCCGCGCCGATCTCCGCAGGGGTGGCGATCACGTACGGCTGAAGGACGAGGCGATCCTCGAGCGAGTCCGTAACCTCGGACGGACCGACGCCCGCGTCAAGGCCCAGGTCGACCCGGCTCATCCCGTCATCACCAAAGGCCGCCTGGGCCGCGGCGAGCGGAACGACGACCGTGCGCCCGAGTGCGCCGCTCAGGGGACCGTCGCCGGCGAGGATCCCGACGATCCGCAGGTCGACGCGATCACCCACGCCCTGGATCGCGATCGTTGCGCCGATGCGCAACCCGTCCTCGTCAGCCAGCCGCTCGGACACGAGCGCATGGCGCTCGTCGGCCTTGACCAGGGGCGAACCTTCGACCAGCGGGAAATCATGCAGGATCGGCTCCCAGACGGGATCGATTCCCAGGACCGTGACCGGCGCCGGCAGAACCGCTCCCCCGCCGGCGCCCGGATCCCCGACGAGATAGGTCCGTCGCTCGAGGGCCGGGGCGACGATCGAGACACCCGGCGTCTCGGTGATGAGCTTCACCGTCTCGGTGCTGAGACCGACTTCGCCAAACGCGGCCACGCGCAGGTCCGTTCGCCCGACCTGGTCGTCGACGGCCGTGGCGACCGCGGCCTCGATCCCTGCATTCGTGGCCAATCCTGCCAGCAGGACAGCGGTCCCCATGGCGACACCCAGGGTGCTCAGCAACGAGCGGAGCGGCCGAGCGAGGACGCCCCGCCACGCCAGACGCGTCAGGGACACGCGGACCGGCTCCTACAACCCGAGCTTGGCGAGACGGGCGATCAGCGGCGTCGCGTCATGGCTGACCTGCCGGCCCAGGTTGATCGTGTCGCGGATCTGACCGTCGCCGATGACCAGGACGCGATCCGCGTACGCGGCAGCCTTGGAGTCGTGGGTCACCAGGACGACCGTCTGGCCAAGTTGCACGCACGACCGCCAGAGCGCATCGAGGATCTCGGTCCCGGTCGTGTAATCCAGGTTGCCGGTCGGCTCGTCCGCGAACAACAGCGCCGGACGGGTGACGAGGGCGCGCGCGACAGCGACCCGCTGCTGCTCACCGGCCGATAGCTGGTCCGGCTTATGGCGCTCCTTGCCGGTCAGGTCGACCATGGCGAGGACTTCGGCGATCCGCTCGCGCAACCCGCCGCGACCCAGATCGTCCCCCGCGATCGTGAAGGGCAGGGCCACGTTCTCGAAGACATCGAGGAGCGGGATCAGATTGAACGACTGGAAGACGAACCCGGTCCGATCGCGCCGGAGCCGGGTCGCGGCATCGTCGGACAGCCGGCTGATGTCCTGCCCTTCGAGGATGACCGAGCCCGAGGTTGGGCGATCCAGCCCACCAAGGACCTGGAGCAGGGTTGACTTGCCGGAGCCCGACGGGCCCATCAGCGCGACGAACTCGCCCGCTTCGATCGACAGCGACACGCCACGCAGGGCCTCAACGCTGGTCGAGCCGACCGGATAGGTTCGCCGCAGATCGCGCGCGTCGAGGATGACGGTCACCACCGGAGTGTACCCGGCGCCCAGGGGTCGGCAGGACCGTGCCGAGTGACGCGATCCCGCCGCGAACCGCCCGTGACCCGCGTACTTGGTGGTGATGCCGAGACGGGCGTCGACGTCATCGCATCTACGGACTGATAAGGAGCAAGATGCGCGGTGCGGTCGGATAGGGGTAGCCCGGATCCACGCTCAGAGCGGACTGGATTCCGAGCTGATCAGCCCGATTGCACCGGATCCCAGGCGCCTCGGCCCGAGTTCCTTTCCTTAGTATTCCCCCGGTGCGGTTACGCGGAGGTCCAATCGCCCAGGGCGTCATGAAAGAGCTCCGGAGGCTGTTCAGGCTCGCTTGCTAGCTCCCGAACAGGAGACCGGCCACACCGGTGACGATGACGTCGATCAGGCTGGGCGACGAGCCGCCATTTACCACTCGCAGCGACTGTGCGCCTGCCTCCGGGGTGGGCGTAGGGCTCGAGGTCGAGACTGGGCTGGGCGACGGCGACGGTATGGGACTGGAGGTTGGGCTCGGGGTTGGCGCGGAAGTGGCCGCTGGCGAGGGAGTGGGCGACGGACTGGGCGACGGTGTCGGGCTTGGTGTCGGGCTTGGCGACGGGCTTGGCGACGGCGTCGGTGCTGGGGTCGGTTCGGGCGTTGGCTCCGGTGTGGGCTCGGGCGTTGGCTCGGGCGTGGCCTGGGCAGTCGGCTGGGCAGTCGGCTGGGCAGTCGGCTTGGCGGTCGGCTTGGCGGTCGGCTTGGCGGTCGCCGCCGGCGTGCCGCCACCGCATGTGTCGGCGAACAGGACGGTCCACATCTTCTTGTCGCCCGGACCCTTGTATGCGCCGATCCCGACGGCGTCCCAGCTCGCGCCCAGGATATTCGCCCGGTGGCCGCCGGAGTCCATGAACATCTGGTGGATCGCGCCGGTCGCTTCCCCGTCGGGATAGGTGTTCCAGCCGATGTTCTCCCCCGCTAGCTTGTAGCAATACCCGCTGTCATCGAGCTTGGTGAACACCTTGCCGTAGCCCGGAATGGAGTGGCTGAAGTAGTCGTTCTGGATCATGTCCTTGCTACGCCAGCGGGCGATGGAGGTCAGGGCGGCGTCCACTTTCAGTGCTTTGAGCCCGGCGTTGGCGCGGCTTCGATTGGTCAAGGCGATCAGGTCGGCCTCCGACGAGGCATCGAACGCGTTGCCCTCCCAGGCGAGCGTCGGCGCTGGTGCGGCCAGGGTCGCCACGGAGGCGAGCCCGAACAGCAGGGCGATGGCCAAGGCCATGGTGCCTGAGCGGGGACGGCTCGCGCGCGTCGCTCCGTGCGACATTGGATAGGGACCTCCGAGAGCGTTCGGCCACAATCCGGACGTCTCGGCAACGTACGTTCAGGGGGTCCCCAAATCACTCGCCGGATGGTCCGGGTGGGGGGGGTCGGACGTCCCGGCGGCTTCGGAGGACTCTTGGACGCTGCGGTGCAGTACGGTCGAGTTGAACGCGTTCGAGGCGCGGTCGTCAGCGGCTGCGATGCGACGCAGCTGCGCACCGGCCGCCCATTCCTCGGGGTGGCCCGTCGCCATCCGGTGCTCATCCCCGAGGAGATGTGCCCAGAAATCCGGGTCCGCCGCCCGCAGCCTTGCGCTGTCCCGATATCGGCCGATGGCGTCACCGAGGAAGGCCGCGTAGCGCGTCACCGGATCAGCGCTGGCCACCTCGCTCTCAAACCCTGGCACGTAGTCCACTGCCAGCAGGAGCCGGCTGAAGAAGGCACCAAGGCTGTCGGCGCCCTCGTCCCAGCCCTGCGAATGGCCACCGCGTCGCAGCAGGGGGGCCGGGGAGCTGAACACGGCCATCACGACGCCGTCGATCGCATCGACGAGGAGGTGTCCGCCGAACGTGAGGTACTCGTTCGTGACGTACAACCGGTCCACGATCCGGATCAGGCCCCACGAAAAGTCGGTGTCGGTCGGCAGCACCGCCTGGCGAGTGAGCGTCCGCTGCATGCCCCTCCCGGAATCGCTGCCCCAATACTCGATGACCTCTGGATCGTAGTGTCGTAGCGTCGGGGCCTCACGAAGCGCGACGAGGAGCCAGGCTGAGCCGATCGAATCGTGGAAGTTCGCGCCAGCCAGGAACCCCAGGTGCGCCAGCATCGGAGCCGCTGATGCCGGATCCATCGGTGCGCCGAAAACCACGGGCTGATCGGATCGCGGCGACGAGGTCACCTGCCAGCTGTCGCCGCTGGCTCGTCGGCGAGCAAGGGAATGAGAAACCGCTCCTCGCGCTCGATATGCGCCCGCAACAGGGCCTCGAGACTGAACAGGTGACAGCGCGTCTCGGCCGAGTGGTCGACGGAACCGGGGTCGGCCGGTGGGCTGTCGGCCGGTGGGCTGCCCAGCAGGTGTTGATCGGCCCGCAGTCGCTAGGACACTTCGCGAATCTGGTGATGATCGAAGCGTGCCGCTCGGGTCGCCCACGGAGTGCCCAGACGGCCATCGATCTCAGGGTAGAGCCAGCCCTCCTCCCAGGCAATGTGCGGCTCCAGGGTCGTCTCCAGCCAGTGCAGGATGGACAGCAGGTCCGCGGCCACGACGGGCGTGGCCCGCTTGCCGATTCCGCAGGCCAGTTCGTGGATTCGGTTGATCCCGCGCGCCAGGTCGCGATGCTCGTGCTCCGTGAATGCCCAGACCGCCTGGGCCCCGACTGCCGAATTCGTCATGGTTCGGATCCTCCGTGGCAGGACGCGGCACGCTGGATACGATCACGTTCGACCTTTGGTCCCCGCCTGCACCAGAGCCGTCGGTCACATCCCTGTGGTCGCGACGGCCCGGTCACCGATCAGTCTTGGACGAGCCGGTTGAACCTCGGCTCAGCCGACTTGCCGCTGCCTGCGTTGCCGCGCGGCCGCGCGGCAACG
>JANNQZ010000300.1:0-3017 GCA_031401015.1 Chloroflexota bacterium
AGGCATTCCAGGTCGAGCTGCGGGCCTGGGAGACGGTGTACAACACGATCCGTCCCCACCAGTCGCTGGGCTATCTGACCCCGGCCGAATACCTGGCCTCCGTCGGGGTCAATGTGTAACGGACGTACTGGACGAGTACACACTTTTGACACTTTCACCCACCCTCTGACGATGCCGCAAACCATCAGGGACCGACGCAATCTCAGGCACTCGAGGGCGCTGCAGAGTCAAGAACAGGCACGGGAAGCGCTGCAGCGTGTCCGCGCCGAGGCGCTCGCCGCGTCCGACGACGACCTTGCGCGTCAGGCCGAGGTCGCGGGCGGCATTGATTGGGCCCGCTTGGGCGCGAGTTACGAGGGTCGGATGGCCGTCCACCTCCTCGTGGCGGCCGTCGAGCAGGGAACTCCGGAAGCGGCCTATCTGACCACCGGCGAGGCAGCGGACGCACTTGGCGTCAGTATCAATACGCTCAAGAAGTGGGTGCGCCTAGGTCTGATTCGGGACGCGTACCGTACCGATGGGGGGCACATGCGCGTCGCAGCCGCCGATGTGGCTCGAGTCGCTTACCTCAACCACGAACTTGAACAGTCGCCGGATTTGCGACCAATCGTGTCCGAGAGACCTCCAGCACCTTGGAACAGTTGACGAATCCAATCGTCGTCCTGAACACAAGTGCGCTTTGGGGGCGAGAGATTCGGGCGGAGCTCATCCGGGCTATCGACGCGGACCGCTTCACGGCTGTGTGGTCCGAATGGATCGTGGCCGAATTGTGGCGTGGCCTCGCCTGGCAATGGGCCGAGGATCGCGGAATGACGGACGATCAGAGGCGCGAGATGTCGAACAGTGCGAACCGACTCATGCGGCTTCTCGCGCCTCGACTGACCCTCATCTCGTATACCGGCGGTCCAGATGCCGCGCCCTGGGAGATGCTTTCAGACCCTGACGATGAACCTGTTTGGACCACCGCCGTCGCCGCCCACGCCTCGTACGTCGTTTCCGACAACGTCCGCGACTTTCCTGCCAACGTGGCTGATCATGGCGACCCGCCTCGTCACTCGTATTTCGGGATCGACTACATACGCCCACAGGCATTCCTGGCGATGGTCTGGGCGGACGATCCCGCAGACCTCGCGCCGGAACCACCGGCATAGCGATCCGGTTCCCCGTTAAGCCTGGTACACCGTCTCGTCCGTGACCGCGAGCGCACGCCTCGCGTCGACGCGATCGGCGCACAACGCCTCGCGGAGTCGCGCCATCACCGCGGCCTCTGAGGGCGCCCGCGCCGGCATGAAGGGTGTAGCCAGGTGGGCAAGATCGGCGCCGGAAGCCAGGATTCGGCGTGGGCCGTCGGTATCGCGGCTGGCCAGCGTCCAGCCATCGAGTGTTCCGAGGTTCTCCAGGGCTCGGCCGGCGAGCACCAGCAGCTGATCGGTTTGACTGAAGCGCTTCGATACGCGGCGACCGAGGTCATCCTCGAGCCAGTAGACGACGGAACCCAGGACCACCTGGGCGCCGGGCGAGTCGGGTCCGGTATGACCGGGGACGCGGCGTGGATCAGCGTGCTTCGTACGCATGTCGTTCGCGCTTCGTGGCGCGCCGTGCGGAGATGATGCGTATCCTACCCTGCCGGTCGAGCGCGATGACGATGAAGAGCGCCCCGCCCGTCCGGCGGATCCCAATGGCGGTGACGCGGTCCTCGTTGACCGAGTGCTGGACGTCTGGCCGGAAACGGGTAAGTGGATCGAGCAGCACCGAGCGTGCCTCGTCGAACGAGATTCCGTGCCGGGCTAGGTTGGATCGCGCCTTCTCCGGGTGCCACGGTCGGTCCTGCACCTTGCGGACCATACGCACGAGCGGTTCACTGGTCCTTTATCAGCGCTTACCAGCTCCCTTGGATCGAGAGGGGAGGGCCGCCGAATCGACGACTGATTACTCGGCCAGCTGAACATCCAGAACCAGAAGCCGCCGGGCCCGCTAGAACGCCAGCGAGAAGGCGCCGAGCTTCGGGTCGACGGCCGCCGAGAGCCGCGCCGCAAGCGTTGAGTCGTCGATGGACTCGTCGAATCCCTGGGAGTCGCGATCGGTGCCATCGTCGATGCGGAAGGCGTCGAAGAGCCGCCGAACTGCGACCTCGCCCAAGCTCTCAATGAGCTCCTCCGCGGCGACCTGCAGGCGGAACTGGTACCAGGCGTAGTTCGGGCCGCCGATCGAGGGGTAGAGCCGCTCGAACTCGTCGCGGGTGCGATGCTCGATCTCCGGGCCCGAGCCCAGTGCGGCGAGTCGCTGGAGCGTCATGAGCGTGTCGAGCGAGTTCGGCGCCCGCTGCACGACCCAGGCCTGCAGCGCGAGGTTGGCGAACAGCTCGCCGAGCCACATCCGCGGGAACACGACCATGCCTTCGGCGAACAGGTGCGCAACTTCGTGCACGGCGATGAGGTCGAAGAAGTCGCCGAGGTGGAGGTTCCCGTCGGGGCCGCCGTAGACCTGCATAAGCTCGGCCTGCCGATCAGCCCCGGCCATCGGCGCTAGGTTGGACCACCAGTCGGCCTCGGTGCCGGCCACCACGAGCGTGCCCGCCTCCGCATTCGGAAGGCCGAACAGCGGGGCGCGTCCCTTCTCGGGCCAGTCGGCTTCGGACAGGACGATGACCTGGACCTCGGGCCGATGCCCGAGCAGACCCGCGAGGTAGTCCCAGGCCGAGCCGGCAATGCTCGCGATGGCGGCCGCACGACGTTCGAGCCCGGCGCTGGCGAACGTCGGAACGGGGCCATCCGTCTCGACCAGCCCGGCACGCAATCCGATGTCCACATCCACCTCGCTTCGGTCAGCGACCTGCCCTGGCTCGACAATGATGAACGCTCGGCACAAGCGCCCTCAGCCGCCGAACAGGAACCTGTCGGAAAACAGCTATCGCAAGCACTGCGCCGTGGGTACAACCTCGCCACTGCGGCGGGGGGACGAGGGCCGCTACGAGTTGCAGTCCCGTGGGTGAATGATGACGACCTGGCGGGTGTCGC
>JANNQZ010000301.1:0-5764 GCA_031401015.1 Chloroflexota bacterium
GAGAACTCGTGCGGGTAGCGCTTCACGTAGTTGGGATCGAGACCGACCAGCCGCAACAGCTCGGCGACCCGCTCGTTCTTTGCCGCACCCTGGGCCAGATGATGCGTCTCGATCGGTTCGCTGACGATCGATCCCACGGTCATTCGGGGGTCGAGCGATCCATACGGGTCCTGGAAGATGATCTGCATTCGACGGCGCATCTTGCGCAGCGCATCTGGTTTCAGCGACAGAAGGTCGACGCCGTCGAACTCGACTGAGCCGGCCGTTGCCTCGCGCAACCGGATCATGGCCCGCCCGATGGTGCTCTTGCCGCAGCCCGACTCACCGACGAGACCAAGCGTCTCGCCGCGGTGTACCTCGAAGGTGACGCCGTCGACGGCCTTGACCGTGCCCTTGGTGGTCTTGAAGATGCCGGTGCGGATCGGGAAATGGACCTTCAGGTCCTTGACCGCGACGAGGTCGGCGTCGTGCGGACGCCGCGCTGCGAGGACATTGGCGCCCGTGGTGGCGGTCAACTGATCCATCCTCCAGGCTCGGTTGCCCAACAGCGGGCGAGGTGGCCCGCCGCGCCGTGCATTGTCAGCTCCGGCTCGTCGGTCCGGCAAACCTCTCTGGCGTAGTTGCAACGCGGTGCGAACCGGCATGCGTCGGGCGGCGCGATGAGCAGGGGCGGCATGCCCTCGATCGTTCGCAGCCGGTCACCGCGGATGTCGTCGATCCGTGGAAGCGAATCGAGCAGGCCCCACGCATACGGCATCTTCGGCCCTTCAAACAGCTCGTCCACCGTCGCCGTCTCGACGATCCGCCCCGCGTACATGACATTGACCCGGTCGCACATGCCCGCCGCGATCCCCAGGTCATGGGTGATCATCAGCACCGCCGTGTGGAACTCGTCCGCGAGCGTCTGGATCAGCTCCAGGATCTGGGCCTGGATGGTCACGTCCAGGGCCGTCGTCGGCTCGTCGGCCAGGATCAGCTTGGGATCGCAGGAGAGAGCGATGGCGATCATCACGCGCTGGCGCATCCCGCCGGAAAACTGGAACGGATAATCCCCCAGCCGATCGCGAGCCTTCGGGATCCCAACCTTGCCGAGAAGCTCCACGACCCGGTCGTTGGCCGCCCTCGGAGAGAGGCCCAGGTGCTGGCGGACCGACTCGGCGATCTGATAGCCGATCGTCAGCGTGGGATTGAGACTCGTCAGCGGGTCCTGGAAGATGAACCCGATCTCCTTTCCCCGGATCTTGCGCATCTCTTCGTCAGACAGCTTGAGCAGGTTGATCCCGTCGAACATGATCTCGCCGGCGACGATCCGGCCAGGCGGGTTCGGGACCAGCCGGGCGACCGAAAGGGCCGTGACGCTCTTGCCGCAGCCCGACTCCCCGACGAGGCCGAGCGTCTCGCCGTAGTCGACATCGAAGCTGACGTCGTCGACGGCCTGGACGACCCCGTCCGGGGTGAAGAAGTGCGTCGACAGGCCGCGGACCTCGAGCAGCTTGTCCGCCTTGTGCTCTACCGCCCCCAACGACCGCTCCGCACCGACCCGCCGGGCCTCATCTGACGACACTTCGATGATCGTGGGCATTTCCGCACCAGTTCCGGCGTCCTCAGCTGGCATCCGCTACTGCTTGCCCTTGAGTTTCGGGTCGAGGGCGTCGCGGAGGCCGTCCCCGAGGAAAGTGAAGCTGATGAGTGCCGTGGCGATGCAGATCGCGGGGAAGATCACGAGGTGCGGATCGCCCCGAACCACCTTCTGTCCGTCGGCGATCAGGCTGCCCCACGATGCCCGCGGCGCCTGGACTCCGATCCCGATGTACGCGAGCGTCGCCTCGGCCAGGATCGCCGCCGGGATCCCCAGGGTGACGGCAACGATGATCGGACCAATCCCGTTGGGCAGCAGGTGGCGGGTCACGATCTTCGCGTCCGAAACGCCGATCGCCCGGGCAGCTTCGACAAACTCCGTCTCCTTGAGCGACAGGATCTGTCCTCGGACCAATCGCGCGACAGTCACCCACGACGTCAAGCCGATGGCGACAAAGACGAGCAGCAGACCGTCAAGTGCCTTCCCGAAGAAGGTTTCCCGGAACGCGACCGACAACAGGATGATGAACAGAAGGTCAGGAAACGCGTACATCACGTCGGTGAAGCGCATCAGCAAGTTGTCCGTTCGACCCCCGAACCAGCCAGCGATGGCGCCGATCGGCACGCCGATGAGCAGAACGACGATCTGGACGACGACCGCCACGGTCATGCTGATCCTTGCACCATCGAGGAGCCGGCTCAGCAGGTCCCGGCCGATCTGATCCGTGCCAAGCAGGTGGTGTGGGTCTCCGGGCGGGACTGGGCGCCCGCCGTTCGCAAGCACGGCTTCGAGATCCTGCTCTGTGTACGGATAGGGCGCCAGCATCGGGCCGAAGATGGCCACGAGGAACAGCAGGATCACCATGACGAGGCCGACCATTGCGAGCTTGTTCTTTCGCAGCCGCCCGAACGCGTCGCTCCACAGTCCGCTGGACTGCCGCGGCCGGACGAGGTTGCCCCGGAGGGCCTCAGTCGCCATCGTCGGGCACCCCTACGTGTAGCGGATCCGGGGGTCGATGTACGCATAGAGCACATCGACCACAAGGTTGAGGAAGGCGACGGCGAAGGCATACAGGATGGTCATCGCCATGAGCACCCCGTAGTCCTTCTGACTGATCGACGTGACGTAGTAGCGACCGATCCCGGGGATCCCGAAGATCGACTCGATGATGAAGGATCCAGTGACGAGGAAGGCGAGGGTGGGGCCGAGAATTGTCACCACCGGAATGAGGGCGTTTCGGATCATGTGTCGAGAGACGACCGCACCGCCAGGGAGGCCCTTGCTCTGCGCCGTCCGGATGTAGTCCTTGCGGGTCACCTCGAGCATCGAAGCGCGCGTATATCGGGCGATCACGGCGATCGGAAATCCCGCAAGCGCAACGGTTGGCATGACCCAGGTCTCTGGTCCCTTCCAGCCTCCGGTGGGGAACCACCTGAGGGTGACCCCAAATAGCACGACCAGGAGCATCGCGAGGACGAAACTTGGCATCGCGATGCCAACGATCGAGATGCCAGTGGACAGGTAATCCGGCCATTTGTTGTGCCCGAGCGCGGCAATGATCCCGAGCGGGATCCCCACGAGCACGGCCAGCAGGAAGGCCATCACGCCCAATTGAACGGTCGTCCCGATCCCGTCGCCGACGATGTCATTGACTGTTCGGTCCTGGTACTTGTACGAGGGTCCGAGGTTGCCCTGGACGAGATCCCCGGCCCAGCGGAGGTACTGGACATAGATCGGGTCGTCAAGGCCGTATTTCTGATTGAGGCGCTCAACCGTGGGTGCCGGGAGCGCCTTCTCGCGGGCCCAGGGCCCCCCAGGCACCGCATGCATGAGGAGGAAGGTGAGCGTCGAAACAACGAACAGGACCGGGATGATCCATAGAAATCTTCCGATGAAGTACCTGGCCAACGCGGTCCCCTCGAATCAAACGGGGCCGAGAATTCGGCCGGTGTCAGCGTGTGGGCCGGAGAACCCGACCCACACACATCGACGCTTGCGGACGCAGCCCGCCCGCTGCTAGTGCTTGAGGATCTTGACGGACTCGAAGAAGAGGTCACCCATATCGTTCGAATCCTGCCCGGTCGGGATGAGCCCCGTGACCCATGGCCGGACTTCATAGTTCGTCACGCGCCACCGCGTGAAGACCGCCGGCGCATCCTCGACGAGGATCTCCTGGGCCTGGTTGTAGAGCGCGATCGACTTGCCGAAATCCGTCTCCTGTCCTGCTTCGGCAATGAGCCGGTCGTACTCCGGGTTGTTGTACCCCTGGTCATTGTTCCCGCTCTCGCTCTGAAACAGGACGCGAAGGAAGTTGTCCGGATGCGGATAATCCGCACCCCATGCGTTGCGCGCGAGCGAGTAGACCAGGGCCGGTCGCTCGACGACGAAGGTGTCAAACGTCGTGCCCTTGAGCTCGGACTGGACGCCGAGATTCTTGCTCCACTGTTCCTGCATGTAGGCGGCCTTGGTCTCATGGCCGGCGTCGGTGTTGTAGCCGAACGACAGCACCGGAACCTGGCTGACATCGGTATAGCCGAGCTCGGTCAGGGCTGTCGCCAGCTCCGCCTTCGCGGCATCCACGTCGTACAGCAGGCCGATATCAGGCTGATGTCCGGGCATTCCGGGCGGCACTGGGCTGCCTGCGATGACACCCTGACCGCCATATACCGTCGCGAGCATGGTTTCCTTGTCGATCGCCATCGACATAGCCCGGCGGAAGTGGACGTTGGCAGTCGGGCCTTTCGAATTGTCAAAGCCCCAGTAATCGAAGATCAGCGTCGGGATGGCCTGGACGAGCGGTCCCAGCTCGGGGTCGTCCAGGATCCGCGGGACGTCCGCGGGATCGGGTCTGAACATGTCCGTCTCGCCGGCCTCGAACGCGGCCTGTGCCTGGGACAGGTCGCCACCGATATGCCAATTGATCTCGGTCAGGGTGGGTTTGTCGCCATACCAATACGGGTTCTGCACGATGACGAGCTCGGCCTGATGGGTCCAGGACTTCATCATGAACGGGCCGGAGCTGACGTAGTTCTCCGCCTCGGTCGCGTTCGGGCTGGTGATCCATTTCTCCTGGTAGGGTGCCGTGCCCCAAAGGGCGGCGAGGTTGAGGAAGTACGAGGCAGGATGGTCGAGCTTGACGACGAAGGTTTTGTCATCCGGAGCTGACACGCCGAAGTTGTCGAGGGCGGCGTCGATATCGGCGTCCGACGGCGCCGGCTCCACACCGGTCAGGTCGATGATCTCCTGACCCCCATCCACATCCTGGATGATCGCCTGGTACAGCGCGGCAGTGCGGGGGTCGATCAGCCGCTTCCAGGCGAAAACGAGGTCGGCGGCCACGATCGGGTCACCGTTGCTGTATTTCGCGTCGCGAAGTTTGAACGTGTAGGTCAGGGCGTCGGCCGAGACTTCCGGCAGGCTCTCGGCGAGTGCCGGGACAGGGTTTTGATCCTTGTCGAAATAGATCAGGCCGCGGTTTAGCGCGTGGAGGATCGTGATGTCGGATGAGGTCGATGCGTTGGCGGGGTCGAGGGACGCCGGATCCTCGGCAGCGAGGTACAGGCGCAGGACCTGCTCGTCGGCGAGGTTCGAATCCGGCGGCGCCGCCGTTGGCGCGGCGGTGGCGCCGGGCGCCGGTGAGTCGGTGACTGCCGGCTCAGGGCTGGCAGTCGATCCGCCGCAGGCCGCCGCGACGATCGCGAGGCTGGCTAGGATGCCGAAAAGTCGGTTCTGCATGAACTGTCCTCCGAATGGGTTTGGTTTACCAGAGATCTTCTCAAGATCACGACCCGGTGCCGGCCGTTGCACGATATGGCTGCCAGGAGTCGGTTCGAGCCTCCCACTCATTCCGGATCATGGCGATACGCCGCGCCATCACCCTTTGGGTCGGGCGCTACCGGTACTATCAACAGTGCCCTGCCGACTGTCAACGTCGCGGGTGCAACCGAACCGCAACCATCAGTCCGGGCACGGCGTTTGCGCCCCGGCCATCGGGCGCCAGCGCAGGTTTGGATGGCGTGCCGCGGTTGCCTCATCAAGCCGCCGAACGGGCGCGCTATGCGGGGCGCCGGTGACCAGCTCGGGCGTGGCATGCGCCTCCGCGGCGATCGCGATGAGGGCATCCGCAAAGGCGTCGAGCGTTTCGACCGATTCGGTCTCGGTCGGCTCGATCAGCATCCCCTCCTC
>JANNQZ010000302.1:0-12546 GCA_031401015.1 Chloroflexota bacterium
CCGCCTGGCTGACGAACTTCTCCTTCTGGGCCCGGAGCACGCTCGACTTCTTCTTGCGGATCGCATAGCCGAGGGTGTCCGCCTCTGGACCGCTAAAGCCGCCGAGCGCGACGGCCGCGGACATGATGTCCTCCTGGTAGACGAAGATCCCGTACGTCTTCTCCAGGTACGGCTCCAGCAATGGATGCAGGTAGGTGACCGGCTCCTGACCGTGCTTGCGTCGGATGTAGGCGGGGATGTTGTCCATCGGACCGGGTCGGTAGAGCGCGACCATCGCGGCGAGGTCGTAGACCGACGTCGGGCGCAGGTCGCGAACGTACCGCCGCATCCCCGCGGACTCCAGCTGGAAGACACCCGTCGTCTCGCCCGAGGCGAGCAGCTCGAAGGTCGTCGCGTCGTCGAGCGGGATCGTGTCGAGGTCGATCTCGATCCCTCGGTTGGCGCGGACGAGGTCGACCGCGTGGCGCAGGATGGTCAGGTTGGAGAGGCCCAGGAAGTCGAACTTGAGCAGGCCGAGGGCCTCGATGGCGTGCATCTCGTACTGGGTCATCAGCCCGTCCGAGTTGGTCGCCTTCTGGAGCGGCATCAGCTCGGTCAGCGGCTCGCGACTGATGACCACGCCGGCTGCGTGCGTGGACGCGTTCCGGGCGACGCCCTCGAGGTGACGGGCGAAGTCGATGATCCGCTTGACCCCGGGGTCCGCGTCGACCTGCTCCTTCAGCGCGGCGGACTGGAGCGCCTCGTCCAGGCGGATCCCGAGCTGATTGGGAACGGCCTTGGCGATCCGATCGACGTCGCCGTAGCTGTGGCCCAGCACCCGCCCCACGTCCCGGATCGCGGCCCGCGCCAGCATCGTGCCAAAGGTGATGATCTGGGCGACGTGGTCCTGGCCGTACTTGCGCCCGACGTAGGCGATGACCTCTTCGCGCCGGCCGTCCTCGAAGTCGACGTCGATGTCCGGCATGGTGACCCGGTCCGGGTTGAGGAAGCGCTCAAACGGAAGCTGGTAGAGGATCGGGTCGACCGGCGTGATCCCAAGGGTGTAGGTCACGATCGAGCCCGGCGCCGAGCCCCGACAGGTCGTCTGGATCCCTTGCTGGCGGGCGAACGCGATGAAGTCGGCAACGATCAGGAAGTAGCCGGCGTAGCCCATCGACAGGATGACGCCCAGCTCGTAATCCAGGCGCGTCTGGAGTTCGACGGTGACCGTGCCATAGCGGCGCTCGAGGCCGCGCTGGCATTCGGCGCGCAGCCAGGTCTCCGTCGTGTGCCCGTCCGGGACCGGGAAATGCGGAATCCGCAACTGGCCGAGCGGTAGCTCGATATCGGTCATCTCTGCGATCCGGCGGGTGTTGCGGATGGCGTCGAGGTTGCCCGGAAAGAGCGCTGCCATCTGGGCGGCCGACTTGAGATAGAACTCCGGCGTCTCGAAGCGCAACCGGTTGGGCGTGTCCAGGTTGTTGCCGGTGCCCACGCAGAGCAGGACGTCGTGCGCCTCGGCCTGGTCGGGTCGCACGTAATGGAGGTCGTTGGTCACGACCAGCGGCAGCCCGACTTCCGGCCCGAGACGAAGCAGCTGTTCGTTGAGCCGCCGCTGTTCCGGCAGTCGATGGTCCTGGAGTTCGAGGAAGAAGCGGTCCGGCCCGAAGATCTCGCCGTACTCACCGGCCAGCTTGCGGGCAAGCTCCCAGTCGTCGGTCTCGAGCGCCTTGGGGATCTCGCCACCGAGACAGGCGCTGAGGCCAATCAGGCCGGCGCTGTGGCGGGCGAGGTGATCACGATCGATCCGCGGCTTGTAGTAGTAGCCGTCGATGTGCGCGTCGGTGATCAGCCGGCACAGGTTCTGGTAGCCGGTCCAGTCCTGCGCCAGCAGGATCAGATGGAAGGGCTGTGCGTCGGCCTTTCCCTCCCGGTCCGTCATCGAGCGGCGAGCGACATACGTTTCGACGCCGAGGATCGGCTTGATCCCCTTCGACCTCGCCGCCTGGTAGAAGGCGACCGCGCCGTAGAGCGCTCCGTGATCCGTGATCGCCAAGGAGTCCATGCCCTGGTGGGCCGCCGCATCCACCAGCTCTGTGATCCGGCCGAGCCCGTCCAGCAGGCTGAATTCAGAATGGACGTGGAGGTGCGAAAAATCGTTCGGGGCGAGGGTCACAGGCGCAATCGTATCCTCATCGCGGCAGGTCAGTTGACCTCCGCGCATCAACCACGTAGGCTACGTGCTACACGTTGCACACGTGGTGAGGTGCCGGCATGAAGCGAAACATCACGGTCCAGCTCGACGAGGCCACCGTCCAGAAGGCGCGGGTCGCAGCCGCGAAGCGCGGGAGCTCCATCAGCCGGCTGCTGGCCGAGCAGATCGACGTCCTCGCCCGGCAGGACGACGACTACGACCGGGCCATGAATGACGCGCTGGCGGAGCTCGAACGCGGCTACGACCTCGGTGGCAGCCCCTACCCTGCCCGCGACGAGGTGTACGACCGGTGAGGACGTTCGTCGACACGAACATCGTCCTCTATGCGTATGACCAGAGCGAACCTGAGAAGGCGGCGATCGCCCGAGAGATCATGTCCGACCTTTGGCGCACACGAGAGGGGCTTCTCAGTACCCAGGTCCTGCAGGAGCTGTATGTGAACCTCACCCGCAAGGTCCGGGTCGTTGTTCCCCGGTCGAAGGCGCGCGCGCTCGTCGGGCGCTATGGCCGGTGGCCCGTGCACGCCATCACGACGGGCGACATCCTCGAGGCGGCTGACCTCGAGCAACGCCACTCACTGTCGTTCTGGGACGCCCTCATCGTCGTCGCCGCCGTCAGAGGCGGGGCCGAGCGGATCATCAGCGAGGATTTCCAGCACGGCCGGACGATCGGCGGGGTACGAATCGAGAACCCGTTCCGTCGCTGACATTGTCGGCCGCGAGGGACCCGGCTCACAGCGGACCCAGGAGCGCAGACACGGCAGGTCAAGGCTACGTGCTCAAACTCCCACCTATTGACACGTGGAGCTGCGAACAATCATTCGGCCCGAGGGTCGTCCCGGGGGGTCACTGGTAGCCCGGGAGCGCCCAGCAGGCGGGCATTCACGTGTAGCACCTGGCAAGTCGTCGTTCTGGTCGGCTGGTACCGTTCGGCTATGTCCGTCCCAGCCCTGATCGATCAGGTCCGCCTTCAGACGCTCGAGGCCCGCGAGAATGCGCGCTTCGTGGCCGAACGCCCGAAGTCGATGGCGCTGCTCGAGCGATCCCGCCGCACGATGCCACGGGGCGTGCCAGTGACGTGGATGGACGACCTGTACGAGCACCCGCCAGTGTTCGTGGCGCATGGGCACGGCGCCACCATCACCGACGTCGACGGGCACACGTATCTCGATATGTATGTCGCAGACATGAGCGCGTTCTGTGGCCACGCGCCGGACGCCGTGGTGGAGGCCGTGAGCCGGCGGATGGCCCTGGGCAACCAGTTCCTGATGCCCGGCGAGGATTCGATCGTCGTGGCCGAACACCTCGCTGATCGATACGGGTTGCCGAAGTGGCAGTTCACGCTCTCGGCGACGCAGGCGAATACGGAAGTCATCCGACTCGCCAGAGCGGCGACCGGTCGCGAGATCGTGCTGCTGTTCGATGGGAAGTACCACGGCCACGGCGACGCGACCCTCGTCGTGCTCGAAGAAGGCGAGGTCCGACCCGAGGAGCATGGGCTCCCTCGCTCGATCACCGGTCAGGCCCGGATCATCGGGTTCAACGATGTCGACGCCCTTGAAACGGCCCTCGCTGGACGAGATGTCGCGGCGGTGCTCGCCGAGCCGGCGATGACGAACGCCGGGTTCATCTTCCCGGATGCCGGTTTTCACGACGCACTTCGGCGGCTCACCCGCGAGACGGGCACCCTGCTCGCGATCGACGAGACCCATTCGCTCGTCACCGCGTACGGCGGCCTGACCAGGGCGTACGGCCTGGAGCCCGACATGCTCACGATCGGCAAGTCGATCGCTGCCGGCGTGCCGCTCGCCGCCTACGGCATGACCGAGGAGATCGCCTCCCACATCGCCCCACCGCCTGGCGGTCACCTCGTCTCAGGCGAGGCCATCGATCAGGTCTCGACCGGCGGCACCCTGTTTGCGAATGCCTTGTCGATGGCCGCCGGACGCGCGGCGCTTCTCGAGGTCCTGACCGAGGACGCATTCGAGCGATCGGCCGAGCTTGGCGCGCGCATGGCCAGTGGGTTGCGGGCGGCGATCGACGCCGTTGGACTGCCCTGGACGGTCGTCCAGTTCGGCGCCCACGCCGCCTACTTCTTCTCGGATGCTGCGCCGCGCAACGGCGCTGAGTCGCGCGCCGCCGACGACCCCCAGCTCCGGGCGTTCATGCGCGTCTGGCTGGCGAACCGCGGCGTCTGGGAGTCAGGTTGGTGGCTTGGCCCGACCGTTTCGCTCGCCCACACGGCCGCCGATGTCGATCAGTACGTCGATCTGTTCGGCAAGTGCCTGGCCGACCTTGTGGCATCCGATCCGGTGAGTGCCTGAGACCCATTCGAGTCAAGCTTCCATGCGCAAACTCGGAGCCATTGACAGGTGGAGCTGGGTGAAGTCGTTCGGAGCGATGGTCGTCAAGGGAGGTCAATGGTACCGGCGTACACGGCTTGACACGGCTCGCTCCGGGCCTTGACTGTTCAGTCAGGTCGGTGAGCCCGGGCCGAGTGAGGTCGTTGTCCGCCGTTGGCGGAGAAGGGAGCGCACCAGATGAGTCAGCGGACCAACGAGGCGGACATCGCGGCGGTGACCGAGATCGTCCGCGCTTACTACGATGGGAGCATGGAGGGCGACGAGGCGAAGCTCACCCGCGCGTTCCATCCGCGCGCCTGCATCGTCGGCAACGAGCACGGCGAGTTGTACTGGGCGACCGTCGACGAATACGTCGCCGAATGCAAGAAGTTGGTCGCGGAAGTCGGACCGTACGAATGGCGGATCGATGGCCTCTCGTTCGAAGGCGACACCGCCCTGGTGAGGGTCAGGAGCCAGTACGCCAGCGTGTGGTACAGCGACGACCTGTCGATGCTCCGGATCGACGGCGCTTGGCGCATCGTCCACAAGACGTTTTACCCACATCCCACAACCTGAGGTCCATGAGCCTTGTAACGGCACCGGGCTCCGTGTGATCACGTGACCGGAACGTCGCGTCAGCCAATGTCCCGCAATGGCACGTGACGATGACGGTCTGGCGACGTGGTCGCTCGGCGACTTCTCGGCTCTGTCGCTAGCGACGTGGCAGGTCAGGTAGCTCAGGGTTGGGTGACGTCGCCTTGGTCATCCACGCTGGCGCAGGTTCTCCGGGTCGTACGGGGCACCTGCCAGAACTACGGCTGCTCGCCGATCACCGAGCAGCTCGACGTGCAGGACCTGACCGGCGGCCTCGAAGCCGTCATCCACGTAGGCGAACGCCAGGCTCGTGCCTGTGGCGTGCCCGAAGGCGCCGGACGTGGTGACGCCGATCACCCGACCACCTCCGAACACGGGCTCGCCGCCCGCGGCATCGAAGTCGATGGCGTCCACCTGCAGGCACACGAGGTAGGTTGACGCACCCCGTGCCGCCGCAGCGACGACAGCGCCCCGGCCCCTGAACTCGTGATCCAGCTTCACGAAGCGAAGCGTCCCGGCTTCGACCGGCGTGATCTCGTTGGTGAGCTCGGCCCCCCAGCCGGGGTAGGCCTTTTCCAGCCGGAGACTGTTCATGGCGTAGAGCCCGAAGTCCGCGACGCCGAACGCCTGGCCGGCCGCCCAGACCGCTTCGTACAACGCGACGACGTCGGCCATCGGGACGTGCAGCTCCCAGCCCAGCTCGCCGACGTAGTTCACGCGCAGGGCCCGGACGCCGACGCCAGCGACCTCGATCTCCCTGCCGGTCAGCCACGGGAAGGCGGCGTTGCCGAGATCGGCCACGGTCAGCTTGGCCAGCAGATCCCGCGAGCGGGGTCCCGCCACGATCAGGGTGCTCCAGGCTTCGGTGGCGTCGGCGATCGCAACCTGCTCATCGGATCGGAGCGAGAACCGCAGCAGATCCCTGTCACGCTGGTAGGCGACGGCCCCCGAGAGCAGGAGGAATCGATCGGTCGCCAGGCGTGTGATCGTGAACTCGGTCAGGAACCGCCCGCGGTCGTCGAGGGCGTGGGCGAGCACGATGCCGCCCTCCCGTCGGGGCATGCGGTTCGCGCACAGCCGATCGAGGAACGCCTCCGCGTCGCGACCGGTGACTTCGAACTTGGCGAAGCTCGGAAGCTCCATCACGCCAACCCGCTCGCGAACGGCCCGGCACTCGGCCGCGACCACATCGAACGCGTTGTTGCGGCGGAAGGTGCTGTCCTCCTCGCGTCCGTCGAGGGAGAACCACTTCGGGCGCTCCCAGCCGAAGCCTTCGGTGAACACGCAGCCCTTGGCCCGGAGCGTGTCGTACAGCGGCGTGGACTTGGCGGGACGACCCTCGGGGCGCTCCTCGCCGGGCGGGATCAGCCGGTACATGTCCCAGTACTCGCGGTGGGACTTGGCGGACGTATACGCCTGGTCGGCGAACCCGCCGAACCGGCGCGGGTCCATGCCGAGCATGTTGATCTCGGCCGCACCGTGCACCATCCACTGGGCAAGGTAGTGGCCACAGCCCGGTCCCTGGGCGATCCCGATGCCGGATCCCGTGGCCAGCCAGAAGTTGCGGACACCGGGGGCGGGTCCCACGAGGGGGTTGCTGTCGGGCGTATGCGAGATGGCGCCGTTCACCACCTTCTTGATGCCCGCGTCGACGAAGATCGGCATCCGCTCCATGACCCGTTCGAGGTACGGGCTGATCGGCTCGTAGTTCGCCTCGAACAACTCATTGGAGGAGTCCCAGGCCGGACCGCCCTGCTCCAGCCAGGCCTCCCGCGTGCCGCTCCCCTCGTAGATCCCGATCAGCCCGGACTTCTGCTCCTGCCGGTAGTACGCCGAGCAGTACGGGTCGCGCATGACCGGGATCTCGCCGTCGCGGTCGAGGAACTCCTGGACGGGTCCCGTGACCACGTACTGGTGCTTGATGTTGGCGAACCGGGTCTGGACGCCCAGCCAGGCGCTCACGCGATCGGCATAGCAGCCCGCGGCGTTGACCACGTGCTCGCAGGTGATGTCGCCCTGCTCGGTAAAGACCCTGAACTCGCCGCCCGGCAGCTGCTCGATCCCGATCACCCGGTCGTGGCGCACGATGGTCCCACCCAGCCGCCTGGCGGCCGTCGCCATGGCGTTGCAGGCGCTCGACGGGTCCACGTACCCGTCATCCAGTGTCCAGGCACCCGCCAGCACGCCCTCGGTGGTAACGAACGGGTTGATGCGACGGATCTCCTCGGGGCTGATGACCTGCATCCGGAACCCGATGTTGGCGGCCACGCCCTCGACGCGCTTGAAGTGATCGACTTCCAGCTCGTTTGTCGCGAAGCGGATGCCGCCGGTCGCGTGCCAGCCGGTGGTCTCGCCGGTCATCGACTCCAGCCTCGCGTACAGATCATTGCTGAACGCGTGGACCCTGGCCAGGTTGTAGTTGGCGATGAAGCTGGGGCACTGGCCGGCCGCATGCCAGGTGGACCCCGACGTCAGCTCCCCCTTCTCCACCAGGATCGTGTCGGTCCAGCCCTCCTCGGCCAGGCTATACAACAGGCCGATCCCCATGACGCCGCCACCCACGATCACGACCCGCGCTGTCGATCTCACCGTCGTCTCCCGCAGGCGCCCCGGGGGTGGGTCCTCACGCTCTGATCCGGGCGTTCGTGGGGTCGTACGGCGCGCGGAAGGATGCCGTTGCCGCGAATCGCTCCGTCGCGACCTCCACCTCGTATCGGCCGGCTCCGAGCCAATCCGGCGTCACGAGCCCGTCGGAACGGCGGACGTAGCCGAGCCCGATCGAGCGTCCGATGGTATGGCCGAACATGGCCGACGTGATTCGGCCGACCAGCTCGCCGTCACGCCAGATCGGCTCGTTGTGGTCCATGAGCGGTTCGGGATCGTCCAGCGTGAACACCGCGAGACGCCGGCGCACGCCCGCCTCGCGCTGGCGCTGGAGGGCCTCCCGGCCGACAAATCCGCCGGGCTTGTCCCAGGCGACCGTGAACCCGAGTCCGGCCTCGATGGCCGTGTCCTCGTCGCTCATGTCGTGGCCCCAGTGGCGGTACGCCTTCTCCATCCGAAGCGAGTTGAGCGCGTGATAGCCGGCGTGGCGGAGGCCGAACGCATCGCCGGCGGCAGCGATCTCGTCGTACACGTGGGTCGCGAACTCGGTCGGGACGTACAGCTCCAAGCCCAGCTCGCCCACGTACGTCGTGCGCGCGGCCCGGGCGAACGCAAGACCCAGGTCGATCTCGCGCACCGCCCCGAACGGGAAAGCCTCGTTGGAGAGGTCCGCGTCGGTCATCGACTCCAGCAGGTCGCGCGAGCGCGGCCCCATGACGGCGATGACCGCTTCGCCCGAGGTGACGTCGGTCACCGTGACGTGCGCCTCGGGCGGGATCTGGCGGCGCAGCCAGTCAAGGTCCCGGACCGTCTGGGTGCCGGTCGTGACGATCAGGAACCGGTCCTCGGCCAGGCGGCTGACGGTGAGGTCCGCCTCCACGCCGCCGCGGTCGTTCAGCCATTGGGTGTACACGATGCGTCCTGGTGCCACGGCGACATCCGCCGTGCAGATCCGCCCCAGCACGCGCTCGGCGTCTCGGCCCTGGACGAGGATCTTGCCGAACGACGTCTGGTCGAACACCGCCACGCCCTCGCGGACGGCGCGGTGCTCCTCGGCGCTATACGGGAACCAGTTCTGGCGGCCGTAGCTGTACTCGTAGCGCGGCTCGACGCCGTGGGGCGCGTACCAGTTCGCCCGCTCCCAGCCTCCGACCTCCCCGAAGCAGGCGTTGCGTGCGGCGAGCCGGTCGTGGAGCGGTGAACGGCGGATGCCGCGCGACGTCTCGTACTGGCGGAACGGCCAGTGCATGTCGTAGAGCAGGCCCAGCGTCTCGGTGGTGCGGCCGTACAGGTACCGGCGGTTGCGCTGGAACGGCATGAACCGCCGGATGTCGACCTCCCAGAGATCCATCGGCGCTCGATCGTCCACCAGCCAGTCTGCGACCGCCCGGCCGGCGCCACCGCCGCCCGCGAACCCGACGGAGTTGAACCCGGCGGCCACGAAGTAGCCGCGGTGGCCCGGCGCCTCGCCGAGGACATAGCGGTCATCCGGCGTGAAGCTCTCGGGCCCGTTGAAGTGCAGCTGGTAGCCGACCTCGCCCAGGACGGGGACGCGCCGGGCAGCCCGCTCGAGGAAGGGTGTGATGTGGTCCCAGTCCTCGGGCAGGGTGACGAACTCGGCATCCTCCGGGATGCCATGCGTCGCCCACGGCTTGGCCCCGGGCTCGAAGAACCCGACCATGAGTTTGCCCGTGTCCACGCGGATGTACGCCGTGTCATCCGGGGAGCGCAGGACCGGCAGGTCGGGGTCAAGGCCGGGGATCTCCTCCGTGATCAGGTAGAAGTGCTCGGCGGCATGGTTCGGGATGACCACGCCGTTCTGGCCGGCCAGCTCGCGTGCCCACATGCCCGTGCAGTTGACGACGTACTCGCAGGCGATCTCGCCGCGATCCGTCGAGACACCCGCGACATGGCCATCACGTTCGTGGATCGCGGTCACCTTCGTGTGCTCGTAGATGCGCGCCCCACCCATGCGAGCCGCCTTCGCAAGGGCCTGGGTGACGTCGGTCGGGTTGGCCACGCCGTCACCCGGGATCCACGCAGCACCGAGCACCCCGGCCGGGTCGAGCAACGGGAACAACTCGGCAGCTCGGTCGCTGCCGATCATCTCGGCGTCCACACCGCACAGGCGCCCCATCGATACGTTGCGCCGGACCTCCTCGAGGCGGCCCTCGGTGGAAGCGAGCAGGATCGACCCGGTTCTCCGAAAGCCCGTTCCCAGGCTCGTTCGCTGCTCGAGCTCGGCGAACAGCTCGAGCGCGTACTTCGCCAGCATGCTCAGGTTGTAGGTGGCCCGGATCTGCCCGACCAGCCCTGCAGCATGCCAGGTGGTGCCGGAGGTGAGCCGCTTTCGCTCGAGGAGGACGACGTCGCTCCAGCCGCGCTCGGTCAGGTGGAACGCGACGCTCGTGCCGACGATGCCGCCGCCGATGACGACGACGCGAGCCTGGGCCGGGAGGTCACGGCTTGGCGATCCCCGATGATCAGACACGGCGTTCCTCCTCATCGACCTGTTTCGATCCTTCCACGGACATCGTGAACTCGATGGCGCCCTCCGCCTCATCCGGTGTCATTCTGCTCAGATGGCATCGAGGGCAGAGCCGCCTGCGTCGAGGCGCATCTGGGCGACCGCCGCTTCGAACGCCTCGCGTTCGACCGGCTTCATGGCGGCGTCGGCCGCCCCGCGCAGGGAAGTCGTTTGGGGCGATGGGCATCGGGATGGCAATGGTAGGGGTTGATCGGCGCCGGTGGGCGTTGGACCGAGAGCCCAACCCGTCAAGCCACTCGAACGGCGGACGACGTACGCTAGAGGCGGGGTATTCCTGTTCGCGGAATCCGACATAGGAGGCGTAGCCATAGATGGACATCCTCAGTTCCCTGCTGTTGCTGGGCGGGATCGCCATGGTCGTCGGTGGCATCGTGGCTGGTGTGGCCAATCGGGCGGCACCGGCCGTGGGTCGCGACCGCGTGGTCTCGAAGATGCAGTTGCCCTCAACCGCGCTCATCGTCGTGGGCGTGGTCGCAGTCGCGCTGGGCTCCGCGCTGTCGGCCTTCATCCAGATCCCGGCGGGCTACGTCGGCGTCGTGCGCCAGTTCGGCGCCGTGACCGGGGTGACCCTGGATCCGGGGCTTCATTTCGTCACGCCCCTCGTCAACTCGGTCGACCAGATCGACACCCGGGTCAAGGCGATCCGGTTCGAGGGCTACACGGCAGCCAGCAAGGAGCAGCAGGATCTGTTCCTCGACGCAACCCTCAACTACCCCATCGACCCGCGGTCCGCGCCGCGGATCGTTCAGGAGCTGGGGCTCAACTTCGAGGAGACGATCATCCGGCCGCGCTTCCTGGACATCCCCAAGTCGGTCACGGACGACTATCCGACGGCGATCGTCCTCAACAGTCGGGACGAGATCCGTACCAAGGCCGTGGAGTTGCTGCGTGCCCAGCTCGAGCCGCGCGGGATCATTGTCGACGGCATCAGCTTTGAGAACTTCAGCTACTCGGACGCCTACAGCCAGGCGATCGAGGCAAAGCAGGCGGCCCAGCAACAAGTGGAGACGGAGCGCCAGCGACTGGCCCAACAGGAGATCATCGCCCAGCAGAAGGTCGCCACCGCTCGCGGTGAGGCGGAAGCGCAGATCGAGCGCGCCCGCGGCGAGGCCGAATCGAACCGCCTGGTCGCGGCCTCATTGACTGACGCGATCCTCCAGAACCGTTACATCGAGAAACTGGCGGACAACATCTCGGTCATGCTCGTCCCATCCGCGGGGGGCGGGTTGATCCTGGATCTCGGCTCGCTGACACGACAGGCACCAGCCCCGACGGCAACACCCTGACCACGTCATCCGCGCACGACCCGTTGGACGTCGAGTCAATCGTCCTCGACGCGCTCGAGCGGCTCCCGGACCAGTTCCGGGAGCAACTCGGATCGGTTGCCATCGTCATCGAGAATGAGCCATCCCCTGACCAGCTCAACTCGGTGGGCGCTGCGGGCCTGTTCGGGCTCTATCAGGGTGTGCCGCGGACGTCCTACGGCGCGGAACGGGCGGCGATTCCCAGCAAGATCACGATCTTTCGCGGGCCATTGTCCCGCGCCCACCCCTCGCCCGCCGCCTTCGCTGCAGCGGTCGAGGACACCGTCTACCACGAGATCGCGCATCATTTCGGGATCAGCGACGCGCGTCTCGGCGAGCTCAAACTGGAGCCTCAGGGCCAAGGCTGACGAAGCGCGGGTGGCCCTTGGCGACGTCCGGCAAGGGTGCTGGGCACCTGGTCGCCGCGGCAGTCGCAGAGGCCGCCAGTCAGCTCAGACGCCGAGTAGGGATCGGATCGCAGGGACCAACCGCTCCACCCAGAGGGCTACTGCGCCCCAGAGGGATGGAGACCGTCGTCGGCGACGAGCGTCCGGTCGGTGGCTGCCCGGAGCGAGAGATCGAGGATGTCAACCCAGGCGATGGACCGCTCTGCGGCCAGCCGGGCCATCGTGGCGTTGTTCGCCCGGATCGCGGCACTCTGGGCTCCGGGGTCGTCGTAGCTCGCACCCTGCAAGGTCACCGTGAAGTCGGGGATGGCGACGGCGATGATGCGCTCCGGAGGAAGCCGCCGGAGCAGGTCGTCCAGGATGGCCTTGACGTTCGCCTCGTAGGTGGCCGGGGGCACCCGCTGGACGACGTCGTTGACGCCGATCAGGACCGTCACGAGGTCAGGTTCGAGCGCGCGGAGGGCCGGCAGCTCTCGGTCGATGAGTTGGCGGGAGGTGAAGCCATTCACGCCGAGGTTCGCCACCAGCCTGAGGGCCGGCGGGTCTTGCGGGAG
>JANNQZ010000303.1:0-1689 GCA_031401015.1 Chloroflexota bacterium
CGCTCGCGGCCGAGCCACAGCAGCGCGACGAGCGACTTGGCGTCCAGGAACTCGCCTCGCTCGGCGGCCGCCACGGCCGCATCCACGGACATCCGGACGAGGAGGAGATGCTCATCCTCATCGGGCCCCAGGCGTTCGTCCTCGGAGGCGGCGGCAAGGTCCGTGGCGAGATACAGGTGCATCAGCTCCGAGGTGAAGCCGGGCGCCGTGTAGAACTGCGCGACCTTGCGCCACGAGCCGGCGCGCATGCCGGTCTCTTCTTCAAGCTCGCGCCGTGCGGCGACGTCCGGGTCCTCCACGCCCCCGTCCGCGGATCCGTCGAGCGTGCCGGCCGGGATCTCGAGCAAGACCGAGCCCACGGCACTTCGGTATTGGCGGACCAGGAGCACATGCTCCTCGTCGTCGATCGCGAGGATCGCGACGGCGCCCGGGTGACCTGCGATCTCGCGGGTGCCGCGCGAACCGTCGGCGCGTTCGATGGTGTCGATGCGGAATGTCAGGTATCGGCCGCGATGGAGGACGCGCGATTCAACGACCCGCTCGATGAGATCGGCCCCGGAGGGATCCTCCGGGGCCGAGGCATCGCTCAAGCGGCAGTCAGAGCGTCCGGGGCGAGCGTCAGGCCGGACTCCCCATCGAACAAATGGAGCTTGTCGAGTGGCAGGACCAGGTTGACGATGTCGCCCGGTCGCACGCGATGGGCCGAGTCCACGATCGCCACGACATCCTGGCCGGCCGCTTTCACGTGGAGCAGTTCCTCGTTGCCGAGGTACTCGACGACATCCGCACGAGCCTGGAAGGAACCGGCATTCGTCGTCGCCTCGCCGATGTCCAGGTGCTCCGGACGGAAGCCCGCGACCAGCGTCCGACCGGCCCTCGGCGCCGCCGCCTCGCGGTAGCGCGCCGGCAGCGGAACAGACCAGTCGGCGGGGCCGACCAGTCGGGCGCTATCGCCGGAGCCCTCCATCCGGACCTCGGTGAAGTTCATCGACGGGCTGCCGATGAACCCGGCGACAAAGTGGTTGATCGGCGTGTCATACAGCGCCTGTGGCGTCCCGACCTGCTGCATCACGCCGTCGTTCATGACTGCGATGCGCGTACCCATGGTCATCGCCTCGACCTGGTCATGGGTGACGTAGACGATGGTCGTCTTGAGTCGCTGGTGGAGACGGGCGATCTCGGCGCGCGTCTGGACCCGCAGCTTGGCATCGAGGTTGGACAGGGGTTCGTCCATCAGGAAGACCGCCGGTTCCCGAACGATCGCGCGACCGAGCGCGACGCGCTGGCGCTGCCCACCCGAGAGCTCCTTGGGCTTTCGGTCGAGCAGCTTGCCGAGCTGGATCGTCTCGGCGGTCTCGTTGACCCGGCGCTCGATCTCCGCCTTGGGCACCTTGCGCAGCTTGAGCCCGAAGGCGAGATTCTCGCGGACCGACATGTGCGGGTAGAGCGCGTAGCTCTGGAAGACCATCGCGATGTCGCGATCCTTGGGCGGGACGTCATTGACCACCTTGTCGCCGATCCGCAGCGTCCCGCTGGTGATCTCCTCCAGCCCGGCGATCATCCGCAGGCTGGTGGTCTTGCCGCAGCCCGAGGGCCCGACGAGGACCATGAACTCGCCGTCACCGATCTCGAGGTTCAGGTCCTTCACCGCGTGGAAGTCGCCATAGATCTTGTTGATCTTGTCGAACG
>JANNQZ010000304.1:0-3803 GCA_031401015.1 Chloroflexota bacterium
GGCGTGGCATGCGCCTCCGCGGCGATCGCGATGAGTGCATCCGCAAAGGCGTCGAGCGTTTCGACCGATTCGGTCTCGGTCGGCTCGATCAGCATCCCCTCCTCGACGATCAGCGGGAAATAGATCGTGGGCGGGTGATAGCCGTAGTCGATCAGTCGCTTGGCGATATCCAGGGTGCGAACGCCGGTCTGCTTCTTGAGTGTCGCGGCAGACGCGACGAACTCGTGCTTGCACGCACGCTCATGGGGGATGTCAAAGGTCCCGGCCAGCCGGTGCTTGAGATAGTTGGCCGCGAGTACGGCGTCGTCGCTGACCTCGCGCAGCCCGGACCCGCCGTGTGCCCGGATATACGTGTATGCGCGCACCAGCACGCCCGTGTTGCCCACGAAACTGCGCATCCGCCCGATCGAGCCCGATCGCTCGCCCATCCGCTCAAGCTGAAACGCGCCGTCATCGCCACGCAGCACCCGCGGCTCCGGCAGGTACGGCATGAGCACCTCCCCCACCCCGACCGGCCCAGCGCCAGGCCCGCCACCGCCGTGCGGGGTCGAGAACGTCTTGTGCACGTTGAAGTGCATGACGTCAAACCCGGCCTCGCCCGGCTTGAACCGGCCAAGGATCGCGTTCAGGTTGGCACCGTCCATGTAGGCGAGCGCACCCGCCGCGTGGACCGCGTCCAGGAGTTCCCCGATCCGTGCCTCAAACAGCCCCAGCGTGGACGGGTTCGTGATCATCACGGCCGCCGTCCGCGGCCCGAGAGCCGCCCGGAACGCGTCCAGATCCACGCCGCCATCCGCCGCCGACGGGATGGTGACCGTTCGGTAGCCGGCCATGGACGCGGTGGCCGGGTTGGTCCCGTGACTCGAGTCCGGGACGAGGACCTCATCCCGTTCGGCCTCGCCGCGCGCGCGGTGGTAGGCCCGGATCATCAGGATCCCGGTCAGCTCACCCTGGGCACCGGCGGCGGGCTGGAGCGTCACCGCGCGCATCCCGCTGACCTCGCACAGCGCCCCCTCCAGCTCCCAGAGCAGCTGGAGCGTGCCCTGGGCCGCTTCGTCCGGGGTGAGCGGGTGGAGGTTGGCGAAGCCGGGCAGTCGGGCCGCCCACTCGTTGAGCTTGGGATTGAACTTCATGGTGCACGAGCCCAGCGGATAGAAGCCGGTGTCCACCGCGTAGTTGAGCTGCGACAGGTTCACGTAGTGGCGCACCACGTCGAGCTCGTTCATCTCGGGCAGCGCCGGCGCCACCTCTCGGCGGGCATCGGCCGGGATGCGGTCCAGCGCGTCCTTTGGCGGATGCGGAATCTTGCCGCCACCGCGACCAGGCCGTCCGCGCTCGAAGATCGTGGGCTGAAGCCTCGTGCCGACCACGCTCACCGCACGCCCTCCATGATGGATCGGCGATCGGATCCCGCCCCCGCCTCCACCCCGCTGGGCGGTCGCCCATCGAGGATCTCACCGAGCGCCGCGGCGAAACGGGCGATCTCGGCCGTGGTCGTGACCTCCGTAGCGCAGACGAGCAACGCGTCGGCCAGGCTCGGATCGCCCGGTTCGACCTCGGACAGGACGAGCCCCGCCAGCACGCCCCGATCGAGCAACCGCCGGTGGACGGCGCGCGCTCCCGGAACCCGGACGGCGAACTCATTGAGGTACGGCCCAGAGTGGATCCGCGGCGCACCGATGCCGGCCAGGGCGGCCTCCAGGTCGGCCGCCCGCGCTGCCCCGAGCGCGGCCACATCGCGAAGGCCGTGCGGCCCGATCGTCGCCAGGTAGACCGAGGCTGCCAGGGCCAGGAGCGCCTGGTTGGTACAGATGTTGCTGGCCGCCTTGTCGCGCCGGATGTCCTGCTCGCGGGCTCGCATGGTCATCACGAAGGCACGCTGGCCGTCAAGATCGGTGGTCATGCCGACCAGCCGCCCGGGGATCTGGCGAATGAGCGAATCGGTGCAGGCGAGGATCCCGAGGTACGGACCGCCGTACTGCGGCGCGATCCCCAGCGGCTGGCCCTCGCCGGCCGCGATGTCCGCCCGGTATGCGCCCGGAGGTGCCAGCACGGCCAGCGACACCGGCTCCACGACCGAGACAAACAGCGCCCCGGCCTGGTGCGCGAGATCCCCGATCGCGCGCATGGGTTCGAGCAGGCCGAGGAAGTTCGGCTGCGCGGCAAGGACACCAGCAACCGGCCGATCGCGGTCGGCGAGCAACTGCTCCAGGGCCACCAGGTCCGTGGTACCCGCGGCTGTTCCATGACTGACCAGGGGGATCTCGTCGACCTCGAGCCCGGCACTGAAGTAAGTCCGCAGGGTTTCACGATAGTGGGGATGGACGGCGCGCGAGACGAGGACCCGATCACGGCGAGTCGCCCGGCAGGTCATCAGCGCGGCCTCGGCCGTTGCCGCGGCGCCGTCGTAGTGCGAGGCCGAGACCACATCGAGTGCCACCAGCTCCGCGATCAGCGACTCGTACTCGTAGATGCTCTGGAGGGTCCCCTGGCTGATCTCTGGCTGATACGGCGTGTACGCCGTGTACCACTCGCCGCGGAGCAGGATCTGGTCGACCGCGGGCGGACTCCAGTGGCGGTACACGCCGGCCCCCAGGAACGAGGCGAGGTCCCCCCGGTTGCGCGCGGCCAGGTCGCTCAGCCGGGCGGCCAACTCCAGCTCGGGTTCCGGTTCCGGGAGGTTGAGGGTCGATGCCCGCATCTCCGCCGGAATGTCCTCGAATAACTGATCAACGCTGGTCAGGCCGAGCGCGGCGAGCATGCGCGCCCGATCGGACGCGGTGTGGGGACCGTAGGGCATCGGGGAAGGTCAGCCCACCGCGATCAGGGCGTCGTAGGTCGCCGGATCGAGCAGGCCGTCGGGGTCCGCGCCAGTGGCCATGCGAATGCGCAGCATCCAGCCGTCGTCATAGGGCGACGAATTCACGAGCTCCGGGCTGGCGGTCAGCGCCGCATTCGTCTCGATCACCTCGCCGCCGACCGGGGCGAACAGGTCGCTGACGGCCTTCACCGATTCGACCACCCCAAAGGCGCCAGCCTGGGCGAGGCTACGCCCGACTTCGGGTAACTCGACGAACACGATGTCTCCGAGCTGGTCGGCCGCGTAGGCGGTGATCCCCACGGTGGCCACATCGCCTTCGACGCGGACCCACTCGTGATCGTTCGTGTAGCGCAGGTTGGTCGGCACCATCGGGTCAGGCTGGCCTCCGATAGAACGGCAGGGCGACTACTCGCGCCGGAACGCGGGCGTCGCGGATCTCGACATCGACAACGGTACCCGGCTCGGCGTCACCAGGTGCGACGAATGCCATCGCGATCGGCACCCCCCGGGTCGGCGAATGCGTGCCGCTGGTCACGCTGCCCGTCCGCCGGTCTCCGACACCCACCGGATGGCCGTGACGGGCGATCCCGCGGCCCTCGACGACCAGCCCGACAAGCGTCCGCGCCGCTCCCTCTCGACTGATCCGCTCGAGCGCGGCCCGCCCTACGAAGTCGCCCGGCTTGCCAAGCTTGACCACCCGTCCAAGCCCGGCTTCGAAGGGATTGGTGTCAAGGTCGAGTTCATTCCCGTACAGCGGCATGCCGGCTTCCAGGCGCAACGTATCGCGCGCGCCAAGCCCGATGGGCAGCCCGCCCGCGGCCCGGACCGGCCCGATCAAGGCATCCCAGATCTCGACGGTCTTCGACCAGTCAACGAACACCTCGAACCCGTCCTCGCCGGTGTAGCCGGTGCGCGCAACCTTGGCCGGGATGCCGGCGACCGTCCCGTCCGCGATGCCGTAGTAGCGCAAGGCGCCGAGGTC
>JANNQZ010000305.1:0-1836 GCA_031401015.1 Chloroflexota bacterium
GGTCGCCGAGCACGTCCCGCAACTGCTGAGCTGCTGCCCCGTCGCCGGCCTTCGCGGCCTTCGCCAGCTCCCACGGTTTCTCGGCGTCGACCATCCGATTGCCGCTCTCAACCAGCGTCCAGAGAGCAGCCAACGCCTCATGGAGGAGGCATGCCTCAAGTCGGTCGGCGAAGGCGCGCAGGGCGTCGGCGGCGACCCCGGCCAGACGGGGGTCCCGTCCGGGTGGAGGCCGCTCCCCGTCGAAGTATCGGTTGGTCATCGACACGGTGCGATTGAGCAGATTGCCGAAGTCATTCGCCAGGTCCGCGTTGTAGCGACGGACAAAGGAGTCCCACGACACCTCGGCGTCGCGGTCAAACGGCACCTCGCGCAGCACCACATACCGCGCGCCATCCGCCCCGAAGGCGGCCACGAAGTCGTTCGGATCCAGGAAGTTGCCGCGGCTCTTGCTCATCCGCTCGCCGCCGGCCGCCAGCAGCCAGCCGTGGACCCAGACCGCCCGCGGTGCCGCCAGCCCGGCGCTCCAAAGCATGGCCGGCCAGAAGATCGTGTGAAACCTCGCGATGTCCTTGCCGATCACCTGCAGGTCGGCTGGCCACCAGCGCTCGAACGCCGCCGGGTCGTCAGGGAAACCGGCGCCGGTGATGTAGTTGATCAGGGCGTCGTACCAGACGTAGATCTTGCCGGCCTCGGGATCCCAGGTGCCGTCCTCGCGCAGCGAGGTTTCACCGTTCTCGGCGATCGGGAACGGGATGCCCCAGTTGCCCGGCGTCCGCTCGCGGCTGATCGAGAAGTCCTCGAGGCCACTGCGGATGAAACCGAGCATCTCGTTGCGCCGGAAGTCGGGCTGGACGAAGGCGGGATGTTCGGCGTAATGCCGCTCAAGGCGTTCCTGGTAGGCCGACAGGCGGAAGAACCAGTTGCGCTCGGTCAGCCACTGCAGCGGGACTTCCGGGTGGTTTGGGCAGATCGTGCCGCGCGCGGTTTCGGTGACGTCCGTCGCGTTGCGGAAGCCCTCGTTGGGGCAGTACCAGCCCTCGTAGTTGCCGAGGTAGATATCGCCGTTGGCGTGGGCCCGCCGGACCATCTCCTGGGCCGCGCGAAGATGGTCCGGATCCGTCGTCCGGATAAACCGGTCCGGGGAGATCGCCAGCGCCTCCTCGGCCGCCTTGAAGTAGCCGACCTTCTCGTCCACGAACGCGCGCGCGCTCCGACCTTCATCGACCGCCGCCTGGGCGATGTTGATCGAATGCTCATCGGTGCCGGTCAGGAACCGCGTGTCGTCGCCCTTCATCCGGTGCCAGCGCGCGATCACATCCGAGCCGATCACCTCGTACAGGGTGTGCAGCCCAGGCTTGTTGTTGGCATAGGCGATGGCCGTGGTCAGGTAGTAGCGAGGGCGATCCGCGCGGTCTCTCATGGAAATGCGATGGTAGCAGCGGCCTCCAGCGGCCCGTACAACAGATCCCGGGTGGCCGAGTGAACGCGCTCGCTCGAGGGACGGGGACCAAGCTCCGCCAGCGTCGCGACGACTAGGTCAAAGACGGTTGCCATCCGCCGGCTCATGCGCTGGCGCGATCCGTCGCGCCATCCGAGGGCCGAGGATGCTGTTAGCACCTCGACGGCCAGGAGATCCGCCAGCCGGTCGAGTGCCTCGTCGGTGCGCCGGACTGCGAGCGGGGCGTTGGTCGAATGATCTTCCACGCCGAGGTCCAGTGGCACGACATCGAGCGTCGCCGGATCCGCCAGCAGGCGAAGCTCCGCGGCGCGCGACGCACCGCTGTAGCGCAGGAGCGGAGACCCGAAGGCCGACATTCGCTCGAACCCGCCGATGGT
>JANNQZ010000306.1:0-6997 GCA_031401015.1 Chloroflexota bacterium
CCCAGTGCGCGTGATTGCCGATGATCATGTCCGCGCACTGGGCGGCCGCGATGGAGGTCTACAAGGGCAAGCCGATCTGGTACGCCCTGGGCAACTTCGTATTCGATCAGACCTGGTCGGAGCCCACCATGGAAGGGATCACGCTCGAGCTGACGTTCAGCGGCGCGGACCTGCTTCAGGTCCGGATGCGGCCGCACATCATCCTCGACCGCGCCCAGCCGAACTTCCTCGACCCGGCGGGCGATGGCAGAATCGTGATGAACCAGGTGTTCGCGGCCTCGAACGGCCTGCTGCCCTGGTGATACCCGGGGAGCGGGTGCGCCCCGTCGTCGCCGTCGCCGTCGCCTAGACGATCCCTGCGAACAGGTCCGTCTCCGGGCTCGTCGTCGCAACCCGCGATTCGCGCAGGATGTAGGCCTCTCTCGACCAGCCCTCGCGCCAGCCATCGAGGCCCAACAGCATGAACGGGCTGTCATCGCTGATCTGAGTGACATGTTCGTGGATGGCATTCCACTTGGCCTCGACCGGGGCTCCTGAGATGTCGATCCAGGTCGTGACGCGCTCATCCGGAACGAGCATCTTCGTGGCAAACGCTTCCATCTCGGCGACCTGCGCAGGGGTGGCATCGTCCGGCGCGGCCCAGAAGGTCTTCCGACCGAGCTTGGCGAGCGTCTCTTCCATACGCGCGCGGACCGAGGCCGGGATCGCCTGCTCGTAGAGCTTGGACGGCGTCCAGGGCGCCAGCCCGCCATCTTCCGCGGCCGGCCCCGTCCCACCTGCATCCGGCGTCAGCTGCTCGGGGTACCAGGCCGGGTCGCCGGCGCGGGGATACGCGCGGACGGTCACCTCGTGCACGCGAATGTGGTCCGGATGCCCGTAGCCGCCGAAGTCGTTGTAGGTGGTGATGACATCCGGCTGGTAGCGCCGGATCATCCAGACCAGGCGACGGGCGGCCTCGTCGAGGTCTGCCTGCCAGAAGCAGCGCGGGTCGCGGTTGCCCGGTCGCCCCATCATGTCCGAGTCGTGGTACCCGAGGTTCTCCCACTCGGTGACGCCGAGAACCGCCATGGCTCGTTCGAGCTCGACGGCTCGCAGCTCGCCAAGCCGGCGATGGTTATCCGGCGTATCCATCGCCGGCACGACGATCTCACCCATCTCCCCCCGGGTGCAGGTCACGAGCACGACCCGATGGCCAGCGGCCACCGCCTTGGTCATGGCGCCGCCGGTGCCGATCGTTTCGTCGTCGGGGTGGGCATGGACGGTCATGAGGGTCGGGCGGTGGCCCGAGGTGTCGGTCGGCATGGTCCGCGATGCTACCGCAACCCGTACCTTCGGGCGACATGTCGGCCCGCGACCGCGCCATTCTTTCCGGGCCGCAAGCTCTCGACCCGAGCCACGTGCCGTTACCATCGGGTCCATGCCATCGACTGCCGGGCAACCGCATGCGCCTGGCCCCCTCGCGGGGATCCGAGTCGTCGATTGCTCGACGGTCCTCGCCGGGCCGTACTGCACGATGCTTCTGGGCGACCTGGGAGCGGACGTCATCAAGATCGAGCCGCGTGAGGGCGACGCAACGCGCGGCTGGGGCCCGCCCTGGGTTGGCTCGGAGGCCGACGGGACCCGGACTGCGGCGTACTACCTGGCGGTCAACCGCAACAAGCGCAGCCTGCGGCTCGACCTCAAGGCCACGGAGGCAGGCGAGATCCTGCGCCGTCTCCTGGTGCGCGGAGACGTCCTTGTCGAGAACTTCCGGGTCGGAGGATTTGCCCGGCTCGGGTTTGACGACGAGTCGCTGCGGCGGCTGAACCCGGCGCTCGTCCACCTCGCGATCTCCGGCTACGGTCCCGATGGCCCTGCGGCGGCGCGACCAGGCTACGACTTCGTGGTCCAGGCCGCCAGTGGCCTGATGTCCATCACCGGCGCGCCCGACGCTCAGGGTGGAGGGCCGACCAAGGTGGGTGTTGCGATCAGTGACGTCGTCACCGGGATGCTCGGGGCGGTCAGCATCCTGGCGGCGCTCCTGGGCCGCGACCGCAGTGCCGGACCATCCCCGGGCCGCGGCCAGCGGATCGACATCTCCCTGCTCGGTGCCACCATGGCGAGCCTGGTCAACCAGGCCCAGAATGCCTTTGCCACCGGCGTGGCCCCAGGCCGCCTGGGCAACGCCCACCCGAACATCGTTCCCTACGAAACGTTCGCCACGGCCGATGGAGTCATCGCCGTGGCGGTGGGATCCGAGCGCCAGTGGCCTCGGTTCTGCACGGCGCTGGATCTGCCGGGATTGACGACGGACCCACGGTTCGCGACCAACGGGGACCGGGTGGAGCGTCGCCGCGCGCTCCGCCCCATGCTTGCCTCGCGGTTCCTGGAGCGGGACACGATGGCCTGGATCGATGCCCTGGACGCAGCCGAAGTGCCCTGCGGGCCGATCAACGATATCGTCGCCGCGTTCGACTCGCCGGAGGCGGTTGCGCTGCACATGACGGTGGAACAGGAGCATCCGGCCTGGGGCCTGATCCGACAGGTCGGGATCCCGTTCCGCTTGTCCGGGACGCCCGCCTCGATCCGTACGCCGCCGCCTGCGCTCGGCGAAGGGACAGCGGAGATCCTGGGCGAACTAGGCTACGCACCAGGGGCGATCGACGATCTACGCGATCGGGCCATCGTCTGAGTGGACCGCGGTCGCTTGCAGGGCTGCATCGAGTCGGTCCGATCCCGGAGACCCCGCTGCTAGACTCCGCCCGCCAGACGACGAACCAACCTGCGGAGGCCAGAACCCCATGACCGACGAACGCGAGCGCTGGGCGCTCATCCTGGGCGGGTCGTCCGGGATGGGCCAGGCGACCGCCATCACCCTGGCGAAGGCCGGTTACCGGATCTGCGGGATCCACCTCGACTTCCGCGCCGCCCTGGCGCACGTGGAGGAGGTCAAGGCGGAAATCGTAGCGGCTGGCTCGGAGGCGCTTTACATCAACATGAACGCGGCCGACGACGAGAAGCGGGCGGCAGCGCTGGCAACCCTGGGCGAGCGGTTCGAGCGATCGCGGGCGGAGGGTCGCGAGCCGTACGTCCGGGTCGTGATGCATTCGCTCGCGTTCGGTTCACTCGTGCCCTTCCTGTCGGACGATCCGAAGGGCGCAGTCGATCGCAAGAAGATGGAGATGACCCAGGACGTCATGGCCAACAGCCTCGTCTACTGGGTCCAGGACCTGTGGCGCGGTGGTTTTCTCGGCCAGGGTTCCAAGATCTACGCGATGACCTCCGAGGGCTCAACCCGGGTCATTCCTTCGTACGGCGTCGTCTCGTCCGCCAAGGCCGCCCTCGAATCGCATATCCGTCAGCTGGCGATGGAACTGGCCCGTCTCGGCACGGGCGCGACTGCGAATGCCATCCGGGCCGGCGTCACGATCACGCCCGCGCTCCTCAAGATCCCCGAGGCGCAGACGATGATCGACATCACTATGAAGCGGAACCCGACCGGCCGGATGACCACGCCGCAGGACGTCGCCAACGCGATCCTCGCGCTGTCCGGCGATGGCACGGAGTTCATCAACGGCGACATCATCAGCGTCGACGGGGGCGAGTTCATCACAGGCTCGTAGGCGCGACGGAGGCCAGGTGCGGCCCGATCCCGCCCGGGGCCTTCAGCCGATCGCGCCGGTCGCGACCGAGAACAGGTAAATCGCCACGACGCCGCCAAGTGTTCCGAGGACGACCCAGCGCGAGCGATCCGACCGGTGTGCTTCCGGCAGTAGCTCCGCGGCGCCCACGTACAGAAAGAAGCCGGCAAAGACCGCCAGCATCACGCCAAGGACGTCATCCGGAACGGTGATCACCAGGCCAAGGAGCACCCCGATGACGGGGGCGATCGCGACGACGGCGACCCAGCGGTAAGCTGCACGGGCGGGGGTGTGGGCCGCCAGAAGCAGGCCGACCACCGAGATACCGTCGCTGAACCGGTGGACGATAACGACGGCCGCAATGACCAGGCCCAGCCCGCCACCGACTGCCAGGCCTGCCGCGAGCGCCACGCCGTCGAGCAGGCTGTGCACGCTCATGCCGCCCGCCCCGACCAGGCCCACGTGCCGATGGGCGGCGTCGCCGTGATCGAGCTCGGCGGCGGCCTCGTGTCCGACATGGACCTCCGTGAGCTTCTCGATCCCGTAGAACGCCAGGAAGCCGACTGCGGTCGCGAGCATCACCGCATCGAGCGAACCGCCGAGCAACGTCGCGGCTTCGGGGATCAGGTCGAAGAATCCCGCGCCGATCCGAATGCCGGCACCGACCGCGATGATCATCCCGACGTGCTGCGCGGCACGCAGGGCCAGGTACCCACCGGCAAGGGCGGAAAGCAGGGCGCCCGCCGAGACGGCGATCGCGGTCAGCTCCATCTTCAGGCGATGACCCCGACGGGACCCGGCTGGCTGGCACGGCAGGCTGGGCACTGCCCGAAGAGTTCCAGGCGGTGCTCGTCGATGCGATAGCCCGTCCGGCGGGAGACCTCACGAACGACGGTTCGAAGGCCCGCGTCATCGATTTCGGCGGTGCGCCCGCAGTGCGAACACACGACGTGGTGGTGGTGGTCGGGCTCGCACATGACGTACGCGTGCTCGCCTGACGGGAGGTCAAGGCGCTCGACCGCCCCGAGGGCTTCGAGCACCTCGAGGGTTCGGAAGATCGTGGCGCGCCCAATGGCCAGGTGCCTTGCGCGCGCCTCGTTCGCCAGGTCGATCGCAGTGAAGTGGCCCGTCCGGCGAGCAATGAGTTCAGCCAGTGAACGGCGCGGGGCCGTCAGGCGATAACCGGCGCGCTCGAGAACGGTAACGATCGGCGTGGCATCCATTGCCGGAAGGCTATCACAAATGAGATCGGGTCTCAACAGCGCCAGGGCCGGCTAGGCCGATTGGCCCGGTCGCGTCGGGTCTGCTGGCACTCCCACCGACCTGTCTGCCGGGTCAATCCTTGGAAGGCGCCCGAGACCACCAGGCGTGAGCCCGGGCGCCCCGGAGGCATCGCGACCGAGGCCCTCCAGCAAGGAAGGAGATCCCGCTGAGCACCAGGACCGCGGCCCCAGGCCCCACGACCTCAGGCCCTGCCACCCGGCGCGAGCGCCGGCTCGCGGCCCGAGAATCCCGCGGCGCGCCCGTGACACGTGCCCGTGTGGGCGCCGGACGTCGGCGCGGCTCGGCGCTGCTCTGGATCACCTTGGCAGTCGGGCTCATGGGGATCGCCTTGGTCGGCACGTTGTTCGTGCTCCAGGGGGCGGCACCCAAGTCGCTTGATGTCGCGACCCTTCAGACTCCGATGTCGCAGGCGCCGGACGATCTCGCGGATGGGCGCGAGCTGGGCAGGGCCGATGCCCCCGTGACGCTCGAGGTATGGTCCGACTTCCAGTGTCCCGCCTGCGGCCAGTTTGCCGAGCTGGTCGAGCCGCAGCTGATCCGCACGTACGTGACCACAGGAACACTCCGCCTCGTCATCCGTGACGCGGCGTTCCAGGGGGCTCGGGTCGGGGCGGCCTACGACGAGTCAGTCGAGGCCGGAGCTGGCGCCCGGTGTGCCGCAGCGCAGGGCCGCTTCTGGCCGTTCCACGACTGGCTGTTCGCCAACCAGGTTGGCGAGAACGAGGGCGCGTTCCGCGACGAGCGGCTCCGCGCGATTGCCACGGCGGCCGGCCTGGATGTGGTCGCCTGGGACGCGTGCCGGGCGACCGGGGAGCAGCAGACGGCCGTCCGGGCTGAGACGCAGCAAGGCGTCGGCCGGGGTGTCAGCGCCACCCCCACGCTCTACCTCAACGGCGAAGCCATCGTGGGGGCACGCAGTGCCACCGACCTCGGCCCACTAATCGAGGCGGCAGCCGCCGCGTCCGGTTCGTGAGCATCCTGACGGAACGCGCCCCCGCGCGACGCCTCTTCGGTGTCCATCCGGGCGTGATCCTCGCCGTGCTCGACATCGTCGGGCTGGCCATCGCCACGTACCTCTCCGTCGTGGAACTCTCGGGCAATGCCCCGGTCTGTGGGCCGATCAAAGGCTGCGCGGAGGTCGCGGCCAGCGAGTACAGCCGAATCGGAGGGGTCCCGGTCGCCGTCTACGGCGTCGCTCTGTCATTGATCCTGCTGACGTGCGCCGTTGCCTGGTGGAAGACGGACCTCTACGGGTTGCTCCTCGCCCACTACGGCCTGTCGCTGGCCGGCGTGATCTTCGAGATCTACTTCATGTACCTGCAGGTTTTCGTGATCCACGCGGTGTGCATCTGGTGCACGTCGTACGGCGTGTCGCTGATCCTCCGGTTCGTGGTGGCCTTCGCGGTCTGGGTGCGCCAGCCGCCGCCTGAGCACGCCGCAGCCTGAGGGCCTCTCCAGCGCGTTTGTCAGTTGAGCGGATCCCCGTCGCCCGCCTGGACCAGCCCCAAGGCACCTCGTCCAACGAAGTTGAACGCGTGGGTCACGATCGGGTAGAGGCCGTCCTCCGCGGTCGTGAACTCCACGATCCCGCCCTGCGCAGGCGACAGGTCCAGCGCCTGCGCGCCCCACGACCCCGGGTTGCCCTTGCTGAGCGCGACGCCCTCCTTGATGACCGTGTTGAAGATCGTGCCCACGATGTGGAACGAGCTGTCGATGTTCGGTCCGGCATCAAGGACGAAGATCCGCACGGTTTCCCCGGTTCCGACGACCAGCGGCGCATCCAGGTACTGGTTGGCGACCCCGTTGAAGACGACAAAGTCCGGGGCCGGGGCGCCGGCCGACATCTTGCCGAGGTCGGTGATCTCGCCCTGCGGTCCCAGGTACCACTCACTCTGGACGAGGGCGAACTCCTTGTCGACCGGCGGCAGGCCCTCGGCGGGCTCGACGATGACCATCCCGTACATCCCGTTGGCGATGTGGTGGAGCGCCGGCGACGTGCCGCAGTGATACATCCAGACCCCGGCGTAGTCGGCGGTCCACTCGTACAGCTTCTCCTCGCCCGGGTTGATGGAGGTCATCTCGTCGTTCCAGGC
>JANNQZ010000307.1:0-5470 GCA_031401015.1 Chloroflexota bacterium
GGATCCTGTTTGCGCATGTGTTCGGGGCGATCCTTGCGTTTGGGCCAGGCTACACGTTCATGATCATCGGGGCCATGGGACGGCTAGAGCCGCAGCACGCGAATTTTGGCGTCCGCACGACCATGGCGATCTCGAAGAAGGTCGTCTATCCGTTGGCGATCTTCCAGGGGGTCACCGGTGTGCTCTTGATCGTGGCCAGCAGGATCGACTTTGGAAGCGCGATCTGGCTGCAGACCAGCATCGCGCTGTACGCGATCGCCCTGACCTATTCGCTCAGCATTCAGCAGTCAGCTGTCAATCGCCTCATCGACGTGACCTCCACGCCGCCGCCCGCGGGCGCGCCTCCCGGTCCGCCCCCCGGCCTGCGCGAAGCCGCCCGCAAGGTCCAGCAAGGCGGCATGCTCCTGGGCGTGCTCGTGGCGGCCATCGTGCTCCTGATGGTGCTCAAGCCGACGTTCTGAGGCGGCAACCTGCGGCGGCAACCTGCGGCGGCCTGCGGACCCGGTCGTTACCATTGCCGAGACTGTCTGAGGAACCCAGATGCCGAACGTCGAATCCTCGCCGCGTGATCTTCTGACCTTGATTCGGGCGAGCGCCCATCTCGATGGTGACCGTCTGGTGATCGATGACGAAGACGCCTTCCGGGCGGGCGCCATTCGCGACCTGGCCTGGACGGCGGCGTTTTCGACCGACGAGGTCACCACGGCCGCGGCGCAGTGGCTGGTCTGGGAGGCGAGCCAGGTGCTGGGGGCGCGCTCGGCGAGCATCCAGGGCCTGTATGACGCGCGGGCCAGGGGCGAGGTCCACGGGTTCACCGTGCCGGCGATCAACATTCGTGCGCAGACATTTGACATGGCCCGGATCGTGTTCGAGGCCGCGGCAGCGGCAGACGTCGGCGCGGTCATCCTCGAGCTTGCGCGAAGTGAGCAGACGTATACGTTCCAGCGCCCGATCGATTACGCCACCTCCGTGTTGGCCGGGGCGATCGCGGCGGGCTGGCAGCGGCCGGTCTTCATCCAGGGCGACCACTACCAGTTCAATGCGAAGAAGTATGCGGCTGACCCCGAAGCCATGACCGAGGAGATCCGGCGCGCCTGCCGCCTGGCCATCGATGCCGGCTATTGCAACATCGACATCGATTCGTCGACCCTGGTCGACCTGTCCAGGCCGAACGTTGACGAGGAGCAGCGCGAGAACTACACGCGAGCGGCGGAGCTGACCGCGCTCATCCGTTCGCTTGAGGCGGATGGGGTCACCGTCAGCGTCGGAGGTGAGATCGGCGAGGTCGGAACGCAGAACTCAAACGTCGCGGAGCTGCGCGCCTATCTCGATGGGTTTGGGCGAGAACTCGCCGCCAGGGCCCCGGGCGCCAGGGGGATCTCCAAGGTCAGCGTCCAGACCGGGACCTCCCATGGCGGCATCCCGCTGCCCGATGGGGGCGTGGCGGAGGTCAAGCTCGACTTCGAGGTGCTGCGCAAGCTTGGCGTGGTCGCCCGCGAATACGGTCTAGCCGGAGCCGTCCAGCACGGCGCTTCAACGCTGCCGGACGCTTTGTTCCACCGCTTCCCCGCGGTGGAGACCGCCGAGATCCACCTTGCCACCGGCTTCCAGAACGCCCTGTACGAGCACCCCGCCTTCCCGCCCGCACTCCACCAGGAGATCGATGCGTGGTGCTTCGACAACGCGACCGACGAGCGCAAGAGTGGCCAGACGGACCAGCAGTTTGTCTACACCACTCGCAAGAAGACGATCGGCCCGTTCAAGCGCCAGCTCTGGGACCTCGAATCGAAGGACGAGATCCTGGCCGCCCAGCGACGCAAGATCTCGTACCTGTTTACCGAGCTCGGTGTAAACGACTCGCGCGCGATGGTCGATCGCCATGTGCAGCCGGTCGAGACCCACCGGACGATCCCGGACGCGCTTCGCCAGGCAGGCACGACCCGCTAGACACGCTGGGGGCGGGCACGACCCGCCCGGCTCCGCGCGCGGATTTCCTCGTTGACGGGCGATTCTGCGGTGCTATCCTCGCGCGCAGGTTCGCTGCCGGCTTGAGGGAGTCCGGTGCGGATTGTGCCCAACATCCTCGCGTCACTCCCCAGAGGGCAGATGCGCACCGGCTGGTGCGACGGTAGGAGGAGGAGAACCCGTGGCGGGACCAGGTAGTGCCCAGGACATTTCCGCGCGCGACGACGCGCAGCTGCGTTCACTTGGAATCAAACCGGAGCTCAGACGGACGCTCGGCTTCCTGTCGAACTTCGCCATTGCGTTCAGCTTCATCAGCGTCTCGACCGGCTCGTTCGGCAACTTCGGCGTGGGTCTCGGGCTCGGTGGCCCCGCGTTCTTCTGGTCGTGGCCCATCGTGATCGCCGGCCAGACGCTGGTGGCGCTCGTATTCGCGGAACTGGCCAGCCACTTCCCGGTCGCCGGTTCCATCTACCAGTGGTCCAAGCGTCTCTCGAACCGAACCCTGGGGTGGTTCACCGGCTGGTTCTACTTCTGGGCACAGGTGGTCACGGTCACCGCCGTCGCGGTCATCGTCGCGTTCGTCCTGGATGGGATCATCGGACCGGTCGGCGACGTGAGCTTCCTTGATTCCCCGGATCCCACCGGCATCACCACGATGTTCACGTTCGTGTCGCTCGCGACCCTCGTTGTCACCACCGTGATCAACGCGTTCGGCGTCCGGCTGCTCAGCATCCTGAACAACATCGGCGTGGCGACAGAGATCCTCGGGATGTTCGTGTTCGCGCTCATCCTGCTGTTCTTCGCCAACCACCAGTCGCCGTCGATCCTGTTCGACACCGGGGGCGCAGAGGCCGGGACCAACGGCAACTACTTCCCGGCATTCACGCTCGGCATGTTCATGGCCCTGTTCATCGTGTACGGCTTCGACACCGCCGGGTCCTTCGGCGAGGAGACGATCGATGCGAGCCGCCAGGCGCCTCGCGGTGTCCTCTCCTCGCTCTGGATCTCCGGCGCCGTCGGAGCGGTCTTCCTCCTGGGCGTGATCCTTGCGCTCCCGAGTGTTCCGGATGCGATGGCCGAGGGTCAGGCCGGTGGGTTCCCGATCGCGACGACGATCACCACCGTCCTCCCCACGGAGCTGTTTGCCGGGATCACCGTGGGCGAGGTCTATCTCTTCGTGATCCTCGCCTCGGTCCTGGTGTGCACGCTCGCCATCCAGGGCGCTGCCGCACGAATGATGTTCTCGATGAGCCGCGACCGGCACCTGCCCCTTGGCTCGATCTGGGGCCAGGTCAATAGCAGGTTCAAGACGCCCGCCAATGCCGCGATCGGGGTCGGCGTCCTGGCGGCGATCCCGATCCTGGTCGTCGGGCCGCTGGGCGGGTTCTTCATGTCGATCGCCGCGACCGGGCTGATCTACCTCAGCTACTTCCTGTGCAACCTCGGCGTGCTCATGGCGCGCCGCAAGGGCTGGCCGCACAAGCCGGCCTGGTTCAACCTCGGGAAGTGGGGCATGCTCGTCAACGTCCTGGCGCTGGTGTGGGGCGGCCTGATGCTGATCAACTTCAGCCTGTGGCAGGACACGGCGCTCTTCGGCGACTTCGGTGGGGACGGGCGCGGGTTCACCAACCCGGGCTTCGGGATCTTCTTCGTGCCCTTTGGGAACACCATCGAAGGCCTGCCGAACTGGCCGATGTTCGAGGTCATCGTCGCGACGATCCTGATCACGGGTGCGCTCTACTACGCCGTCTCGGTTCGGGGCCGAGCCCACGACATCGAGTCGGCCGACGCGGTCACCGGCGAGGCCATGATCGGATAGGCCGGTCGCGGCTCGGCCGACCGCGGCCGGAGCTTTCCTGCGCCGCGATGAGCGATCGTCGCGGCGCAGCCTCTCTTGTGGCATAGATCTGCGATGACTGACGACCAGCCCCTCCGTGGTGAGCTCTACGATCAGCTCGTGGCGGCCATGCAACGCGTCCCAGAGCTGACTGGCCGGGAGTTGACCCTGACCGCGCTGTCCGGCGGGATCACCAACCGGAATTTCCGGGTGGATGCTGCTGGCGCAACGGAGCGCTGGGTGATCCGGCTGGCCGGAAACGACACGCACCTGCTCGGAATCAGCCGCGAGGTGGAACACGCGGCCACGGTTGCCGCGGCCGGGATCGGGGTGGGTCCGGAGGTGACCGCCTTCATCCGGCCGGAGGGGTACCTGGTGACCCGGTTCATCGTCGGCACGCCCGTCTCCGATGCGGCCGTGCATCGGCCGGAGACGCTTCGGCGTGTCGCGGATTCGCTTCGTCGTATTCACGACGGCCCGGCGATCCCCGGGCTCTTTGTGCCGCTGCGGATTTGCGACGCGTACCGGGCGCTGGCCTTGGCCCGAGGCGTGCCCATCCCGCACGAGTTCGAGCTGGCAGCCGCGATCGGGCGGCGGATCGAGATGGCCTTCCTGGCCGATCCCCTCGAGCTGCGGCCCTGTCACAACGACCTGCTCAACGCCAACTTCATTGATGACGGGGCGCGGATCAGGATCATCGACTGGGAGTACGCGGGGATGGGTGACCCGTTCTTCGACCTGGGCAACTTCAGCATCAACCACGAGCTGACGCCTGATGAGGATCGGATTCTTCTGGCCGCCTACGACGGAGAGGTTCGGCCAGCCCGGCTTGCGCGGCTCACCCTGATGCGGGTCGTGTCGGACTTCCGCGAGGCGATGTGGGGCGTCCTCCAGCAGGGCGTCAGCTCGCTCGATGTCGATTTCGTCGCCTATGCGGCCCACAGTTTCGGGCGACTGCTGGCGAACGCCGCGGAGCCGCGCTTTGAGGCCGCGTTGGGGGAGGTTTCAGGGCGCTGAGCCGGGGTGGCGTCCGCCGGCCCTTCCGACCGCGCCGCGGGCCGATCCGAGCGTCGATAACGCGCCGCGGGCCGATCCGAGCGTCGATATTCCCAGCACGCTTATCCCCAGCGGAACGGCTTCCACAAGGCCCATCGCAGGAGTCGATGCACGCTCAGAATCCGGTGTTGCGAGCGTGGCGCGAGTGTCACGGAGACGGTTATCGGCTGTCATCCCGCCAACGTAGAAGTCCGGGGAATATCTGCGTCCCGATGGCCCGGCGCACGGTCGCCTGTCGGATCAGGGACGGCGCACATCGGATCGCGTCGGGCCATATCGTTGCGGATCATGGGTGACGAACAAGCGCGGGTCGTGGTCATCGGCGGCGGGATCACCGGCTGCTGCGTGGCGTATCACCTGGCGCTGGCCGGCTGGACGGACGTCCTGCTGATCGAGAAGGCGCAGCTGACGGCCGGGTCCACCTGCCAGGCGGCCGGTCTCGTGACCGCATTCAACCCGTCATCGACGATGATGGAGTTTCGCCGCTACAGCATCGAGCTCTATCGCAGTCTCGGTGCATTCGAGACGGTCGGCAGCCTCCGCTTCGCCTCCAGCCGGGCTCAGTTGCTCGAACTGGAGCGGACGGCCAGCCGGGCTCGCGGGATCGGGCTC
>JANNQZ010000308.1:0-10515 GCA_031401015.1 Chloroflexota bacterium
TCGACCCGCAGTTCATCGATCAGCCCGAGGGCGGCGTTCTGATCGATCACCACATTGGTCGTGAGCGGCAGCTTCTTGCCGCCGGCGATCAGCGATTCAAGGCGCTCGACGAGAAAGATGATGTCGATCGGCGTGTCCTCCTGGGTCGGACGGCTCGGGACCGGTCGGAGCGGCTCCGATTATGGCACGCGGACGGGTCCTCAGCGCTGACCACTGTCGGCGAGCGCCGCGACTGCGGCGAGTGGAATCATCGACGACACATCGCCGCCCAGGGCCGCAATCTCCTTGACGAGGCTCGAGCTGACGTAGCCGTTGGCGACGGCGGTCATGAAGAAGACGGTATCGATCCCGGGGGCAAGCACGCGATTGTTGTGGGCCAACTGCATCTCCGTCTCGAAGTCACTCACGGCCCGCAGGCCACGGACGATGACACCGGCGCCGCGGGTCCGACACAGGTCCACGGTCAGCCCGTCAAATGCCTCGACCACGATCCCGGCTGGCAGGGCGCCCGCCACGGCCAGGGCATCCCGGATCACCCGGACGCGGGTCTCCACGTCGAGTAGCGGGACCTTGCGTGGATTGGCCAGCACGGCCACGATCAGCGTGCTGAAGACCTTCGCCGCGCGCTCGATGATGTCCAGGTGGCCGTTGGTAATCGGGTCGAACGAGCCCGGATAGACCGCCACGGTGTTCATCGGTTCTCCTCGCGCCGGTAAAAGGTCAGCGCGGTGTCGCCAAAGCGGCGCTGACGCGCCGATGCTAGCAGCCCGACCTGTTCCGGCAGCTGGTCCCTCCAGAAGTGCTTGGCCACGACCTGGGCGCCGGCCGGGAGCCGCAGCGCCACCAATTCGAGCGACGCGAGGAGCAGGTCCGGGTCGGCGTATGGTGGATCGACGATCACGATCGAAACCGGCCGGGATGCCGCCAGGTCGGTGTCGGCAAGCCAGGCGATGACGTCGGCGGCCACGATCGTGGCCCGATCCGCAAGTCGGGCGCCGTTCAAATTGGCGGCAATCGCCCGCAAGGCCACCCGATCGCGCTCCACGAAGGTGGCATGGGTGGCGCCACGGGACAGGGCTTCGATCCCCGCCGCACCACTGCCCGCATACAGGTCCAGGACGTGCGCACCGGGCAGGTCTGGCTCAAGGATGGCAAAGAGCGTCTGCTTCACCCGATCACCCAGGGGTCGGGTCGCGCTGCCCGGGGCCTGCAAACGTGTGCCACGAGCCGTTCCGGCGATCACCCGACCTGCCTCATTCGCCAGGCTCACCGCCCGCGGCGTCGAGGGTGTCACACTCCGCTCGCCGGCTCAGCCGCCGCAACCCGCCGAAGCCAGCCGGAGTCGAGCTCCGCTGCGAGCGCAGGGCGCGGAGGGTCGAGGCGACCGCCCGCGTCAAGGAGTCGCTCGGCCTGGGCCCGCGCCCGGAGCGCCAGATCGCGGTGCGCCGGATCCTGGAGCGAAGCGACCCGGAGTCGCGGCAGCCCGCTCTGCATCACACCCAGGACATCACCTTCCCGGCGGAGCGCAAAGTCCCGCTCGGCCAGTTCGAAGCCATCGCGGATCTCGGCCACGGCCTTGAGTCTGGCCTGCGCGACCTCGTCGGTCGAATCCGATACGAGCACGCAGAAGGACTCGACCAGGCCGCGTCCCACACGACCGCGCAATTGGTGGAGCTGGGCCAGCCCGAACCGATCCGCACCCTCGATGATCATCATCGTGGCGGCGGGGACATCCACGCCCACCTCGACCACCGTCGTGCCGACCAACACGTCCAGGTCGCCGTCGCGAAATCGGGTCATCTCGGCGTCGCGCGCTGCCGGCCTGATCCGGCCATGGACCAACCCCACGCGCAACGGCGCCAGCAGGTCCGCCAGCCGGACCGCCTCGGCTTCGGCCGCGACCGCACCGTCACCCGCGTCCCCGGATTCCTCGATCAGCGGCACGACGACGAACGTACGATGGCCGGCTGCCGCCTCCGCCCGCACCTTCTGCCACGTGCCGTCCAGTTCGGTCGGCTGTCGGATCCCGGTCCGGATCGGCACCCGCCCGGCCGGGGCGGTGCGCAGGTCCGAGACCTCCAGGTCGGCGTAGAACAGCTGGCCGAGCGTCCTGGGAATGGGGGTCGCCGTCATCAGCAGGACATGCGGGGAGCGGCCGCCCGCCTTGGCTTCGAGCTGCGCCCGCTGGTCGACACCGAACCGATGCTGCTCGTCGATGACGACCAGGCCCAGGTCACGAAACGCCACTGACTCCTGGATCAGCGCGTGCGTCCCCACGACCACGGAGGCCTGCCCGGAGCGGATCGCCTCAGTCGCGTTCGCCTTCGCCTCGGCCGGCAGCGATCCGGTCAGCAACGTGACGCCCAGACCGACGCCTCCGAGCAGGCCGCCGAGCGTCTCGAGGTGCTGGCGCGCCAGCAGGTCCGTGGGCGCGAGTAGGGCCCCCTGGAGACCGGCGCGCGCTGCGGCCGCGAGCGCATAGGCCGCAACCGCGGTCTTCCCGGACCCCACGTCACCCTGGAGCAGCCGAAGCATCGGGGTGGGCCGGGCGATGTCGGCGCGGATGGCGGCCATGGCCGCAACCTGATCCGAGGTGAGCTTGACCGCTCGTCCAACCCGCGATTCCAGGGCGACCGTGAGCGAACCCCGGACCGCAGCATCCAACGTGTCGTCCACGATGACCATCGGCGCGGCGTCCCGCACCCGCTGGCGGCGGCGGGCGACCATCCCGAGCTGGAGAGCCAGGAGTTCGTCAAAGGCGAGCCGTCGGAGGGCCGCGTCGCGCCCCTCGAAGGATTCGGGATAGTGGGCCTCCTCGATCGCCCGGTCGATCGACACCAGCCCTTCATCACGGAGCATGGCCGGCGGCACGTACTCCGGGTAGGCATGACCGGCCCGGTCCAGCGCCTCGCGGATGGCGGTGCGCAGGCGAGCGCCGGTCAGCCCGGCCGTCAGCGGATAGACCGGCACGATCCGGCCGGCGTGGAGGACGTCGGCCTCGACCCCGTCCACGGACGCCACCGTCTGGAATTCCGGATTGTCAAACGTGAGCCGGCGGCCGAAGTGCTTGACTTTGCCGGAGACCACGATCTCGCCGCCAACGCGCAGCCGGCGCTCGATGAACCGTCGCCCGAACCAGGCGGCATCGACGGTGCCGGTGTCATCCTCCAACCGGGCGATCGTTCGCTGGACCCGCCGGCGAAAGGTTGGCTCGACGCGCAGCTCGGCAACCCGAACGCGCGCCGAAACCACGGTCCCCTCCTCCACCCGGACCAGGTCGCCGAGCCTGTGCATCTCGCGCAGGTCGTCGTAGCGACGGGGCAGGTGGAACAGCAGGTCGCCGACGGTGTAGAACCCGAGGCGGATCCCGGCGCGCCGCAGGAGCGCCCCGGCGGCCAGTCCGGACCGGGCCAGCGGCGCCGACAGGATGGCGACCGGGTCCGTCGGGACGGGTTGTGCGACGGTCGCCTTGGCCATCGCTATTCGGCGGAGATCAGGTACCGATAGAACGGCTGGCCGCCGTGCCGCACCTCGATCTCGGTCCCGGGCAGGATCGTCCGGATCTGGCGGGCCGTCCCCTCCGCCTGCGTGAGGTCGGCGCCGTCACCGTAGAAGATCGTCAGCAACTCCACGCCCGGAACCAGCGTGGCCACGGCGGCCAGGACGCACCGGTCGGCATCGCCATCCACTGCCACGAGGCCGTCGTCGGGGTCGAGGGCAATGACCTGGCCGCGCTTGACCTTGCGGCCCCCGATCGTCGCCTCGCGCACCGCCTCGGTCACGACGAACGACTGGATGGCGCGCCCGGCGGCGGTCATCGCGGGGGCATTGGCAGCCGCATCGAGGCCGGGATCGAGGGCAAGGAGTGCCGCGAAACCCTCGGCCGCGTTGCGCGTGGGAACGACGACGACTGGTCGCTCCGTCATCGAGGCCACCTGTCGCGCGGCCAGGACCACGTTGGGATTGTTTGGCAGGATGATGATCTCGCGGGCGGCCACGCCGGACAGTGCCTTGAGCAGCTCCCCGGTGCTCGGATTGGCGGATTGGCCGCCCTTGACCACGGCCGCGACGCCGAACTCTTCGAAGATGGAGGCGAGCCCGTCGCCGGCGACAACCGCAACGACGCCCAGTGCCGGAGCCTCGAGTTGTGCGGCGGTAGAAGGACTCGGTGGCTCCGGGTCGGCGGCGTCGATCAGGGGCGGCTCGACCAACGGCGCCTTGTCGATCGCCGAACCCGTGAAGGATGCCGCCCGCGTTTCGCGAACATCCCGGGCCTGGTTGTCCAGGTTCTCGACGCTGATCCGGCTCAACGAGCCGACCGACAGCCCATAGCCGATGACCTGGTCGGGGCGCTCGTTATGGACGTGGATCTTGATCGCGCGCCCGTCACCGGCGACGAGCACGGACTCTCCGATCGATTCGAGGTGCTCGCGGATCGCATCCACGTCGAGCGATCCCGTTCCATTGGGCTGGAGCAGGAACATCGTCTCGTATCCGAAGCCTTCATCAGCGTGGGCGACCAGGGTGGACACCTTGGGCCCGGAGCCGGTCCGCGACCTCGCCCGCGCCACGCCCGCCGGAGATCGCCGGGAGACGTGAAGCAGCGCGCCCTGGAACAGGCGGTACAGTCCCTGACCCCCCGAATCCACCACCCCTGCCTCGCGCAGGATCGCGAGGAGGCTCGGAGTCCGGGCGACCGACTTCTCGGCCGCATCCAGGGTCACGCCGAGCACCGCCTCGATATCGGCATCCCGCTCTGCGCCTTCCACGGCGGCGGCCGCCGACTCGCGGATCACGGTCAGGATCGTGCCTTCGACCGGCTTGGCGACCGCGGCGTACGCCGTCCGCGCGCCTTCGGACAGTGCGTGTGCGAGATCAAGCCCGTTGAACCGGGTCTTGCCACCAAGGCCTTCGGCCATGCCCCGGAAGATCTGGCTGGTGATGACGCCGGAGTTACCCCGGGCGCCCATCAATGCCCCGAAACTGATGGCCGCGGCGATCCGATCGGCCGGCTGGCCGGCAACGGCCTCGGCCTCATCGAGCGCCGCCTTCACCGTCGCCAGCATGTTCGACCCGGTATCGCCATCCGGGACGGGGTAGACGTTCAGGGTGTTGATTTCGTCGACGTGGGCTTCGAGGTTGGCCACGGCCGCGCGGAACGCGTCGAGGAGCCCCGCGCCGTCACACGCCCGACGGGCCATCAGGCGACGTCCGTGCCGCTGTCTGCCAGATCGCGCGGGCGAGGTGTCGCGGCATCCATGGGCTCGCTCGCCGCCGGCATGCCGCCCGACGCAACGCGGAGACCCCCGACATGGATCGTCAGCCGGCCGACCTCTCGACCGACGCCGCGCCGAACGGCATGGCGGATGGCCGAGTCAACCTGTCGCGCGACCTCTGCCACGGGGACGCCATGGGCGATGGTGAGGTCGAGGTCGATCTCCAGCGCATCGCCGAGATGCACGGCGATTCCTGGACTAGCCAACCCAAGCACCCCCGCAAGACGCTCCGCCGGCCCTGCCGCAAACCCGGTCACGCCATACGAGCCGACGACCGCCGCCCGAACCAGGTCGATGACCGCCTGGCGGGTGGCCAGCAAGCGGCCGGGCGTGGGAATGGCAGGCACGCGGCGACGTCCTCCTCGCAAGCATTTGGCTGGCTGAGCTGGGGGCCCCAGGTCGTGTGCTATTCTACCGCTCCTTCTGAGCCCGCCCTGGCTCGCCATCCCATCCGAACCCCCGAGGGACCACGCATGGCCCGCTCCTGTGCAATCTGCGGCAAGACGTCGATGGGCGGTTTCAACCCGCAGTCATCGGGCATGAACCGCGTTCGTGCGCACCGTCGAATGCAGCCGAACCTGCAGCCGCTCGAGATCATGGCGAAGGGCATCCCCGTGCGGGCGCTCGTGTGTACGCGCTGCCGCCGCACGCAATTGAAGGCGGCGAAATAGCGGGTCGTCCCCGACCGACACCGGGATCCGCGGCCGGTCCCCTTCAGCGTTCGGCGGTGTCGAGCCAGATCGTGAACGGGCCGTCATTCACCAGCTCGACCTCCATCTCCGCTCCGAACCGACCCGTGGCTACCGTGACCCCAAGAGCGCCCAGGGCGACTACAAACCGCAGGTAGAGCCGCTCGGCGAGTTCCGGCGCGGCAGCTGTCGTGAACCCAGGCCGCCGGCCGCGGCGGGTGTCCGCGTACAGCGTGAACTGCGAGACAACCAGGGCGGCCCCACCCGTCTCCAGCAGGGACAGGTTCGTCCGACCCTCGCCATCACGGAAGATCCGCAGCTCGACGGCCCGGCGGGCCAGCTCACCGGCGATGGCGTCCGTGTCGACCGGACCGACGCCGAGCAGGATCACGAGGCCCCCGCCGATCGCACCGATGACCTCGCCCTCGACGCGAACCTCCGCCCGGGACGCCCGCTGCAGGAGCGCCCTCACCGCAGGAGAGCCCTCACGGGTAGCTCGGTGGCGGGATCACCCCGTGCTCGCGGATGAACTCCTCGCGCCAGCGAGCAGCCTCCTCCCGGTAGACCTCGCGCGCCGCGGTATGGCGCTCGATCACGAGGGCTTCGATCGTCGCCGGGACGAGCAGCTCGTAGTCGCGCACCCCATCGGGGTTGTACCCCCCGCCGCCGCGGAGCATGACGACCGGGATGCCCCCGGCCTCGATCTCGTCCATCAAGCGGTGGGCGATGTGCTTCGGCAGCGACGCAAAGGCGACCATCCTGTCGCGTGGAATCGGTGGCACGCCATTGTTCAGGCCAAACTGGTAGCCCTCATCGACAAGCGCGCGGATCAGGCGGATCTCGCGGCCCATGTTCCGCCCAGGAAGGAACAGCGCGGACCCGACGACCACGACATCGACGCCGAGCGCCCCGACGAATTCGGCCGTCTCCCGGTTGATCCCGCCATCGACGTGCACCTCTCCGCCGAACACCTTGTGGCTGAGCAGTTCCCGGGCCGCGAGCAGCTTGTCGGTGGCCACGTCGCGCATGAAGGTCTGGCCGCCGAACCCCGGCTCGACCGTCATCACCATCACGATGTCGAGGAGTTCCTTGTAGGGCCGCAGCGCTTCGAGCGGGGTCGCCGGTCGGAGGGCGAGGCCGGCCGCGCGTCCAGCGGCGCGGATCCGGCGCAGGATCGGGGCGATCTCCTCCTCCACCTCGACGTGGACGGTAATCGAGTCGCAGCCAGCATCGAGGTATTCGTCGAGATACCGGCCGGGCTCGCTGATCATCAGGTGGGTGTCCAGCGGCAGCTGGGTTCGCCTGCGGAGGTGCTTGATCGTCTTTGCCCCAAACGTGAGGTTCGGGACGAAGTGGCCATCCATCACGTCGAGGTGGATCCGATCGGCGCCGGCTGCGTGAAGGCGGCGGACGGCATAGGCAATGTTGGTCAGATCGGTATCGAGAATGCTGGCCGCGACCCGGCCCCGTCCGCCGGCCACGGCTATTCCCCCGCTCCGACCGGCAGCGGGTCGACCTGGCGCTCGCCTGACAAGGCGGCGGCGCTCTCCGCCACCAGCCTGGCGCGTCGCCGGGCAACGGCCGGCGCCGGCGGCTCTCCGGCGCGTTCAGCGGCAAGCTGTCCACAGGCCGCGCCGATTTCCTGGCCCCGGTTGCGCCGGATCGTCGTTTCGACGCCGGCGGCGCGCAACCATCGGGCGAAGGCCTCAATGACCGGCATCGGGCTCGCGGTCCAGGGCGTGTGCGCGACGGGGTTCATCGGGATCAGGTTGACATGGGCGTGGTCACCGCGGAGCAGCTGCGCCATGGCCTCCGCATCCGCGCCGGTGTCGTTGACGCCGGCGATCATGGTCACTTCGTAGCTGATCCGCCGACCGGTGGCTCGGGCGTGATCCCGGGCCGCGGAAACCACCTCGGCGACGGGCCAGCGTCGGTTCAGTGGTACGAGCACGTCCCGCAGCGCGTCGCGGGCGGCATGGAGCGAGACGGCCAGGGTGAATTGGGGTCCGAGCGCCGTCAGCCGCCGCATCCCTGGCACGACGCCGGACGTGGAAACCGTGATGTGGCGGGCGCCCAGGCCGAAGCGGGCCGGGTCGTTCAACGCCTCGATGCCCGCCAGGACGCGGTCCAGGTTGAGGAGCGGCTCACCCATGCCCATGAACACGATGTTCGTGAGGCGACGCCCATGACTGGCCAGTCGCCGGGCCGCACAGCGAACCTGGTCAACGATCTCGGCAGTCCCGAGGTCCCGCCCGAACCCGAGTTCGCCGGTCGCGCAGAAGGGGCACCCCACCGCGCAACCGGCCTGGCTCGAAATGCACAGGGTGTGCCGTTCTCGCGAACCCGACCGGGCCGGGTAATGCATCAGGACCGATTCGATCAGGGCGCCGTCGCGTAGCCGATGGAGGGCCTTCTCGGTCTGGCCGCCATCCGCAATTCGAACCTCCGTATCAGCCAGCGTGTCGAAGGCGAATGCCTCGCCGAGGAGACCGCGCAAGGCGGTCGGCAGCGCCAGCGCGTCGTCGATCGAACCGATGGTCGCGGCCCAGACCGCATCGACCACCTGTCGAGCGCGGTAGCCGGGTTCTCCGTGCAGCGCCAGCCAGGCCTCGAGCTCGCCGGGGGCGAGCCCCGACAGCCCGGGGCGGTCATCCGTGGCAGGGAGTACCGGGAGATCCATGGGATCCGATGCTATCGCAGCAGGACGCGCTGCCCGACCAGGCCCGGCGCCCCCCGTCGCAACGAGGCGGCATCGGTCACCTCGCGACCGGCCAACTGCGCTCGCTCGATCCGGACCCGGCCGGCCACCGTCGCCAGGGCCAGACCGGTCGCATCCGCGACGAGGGCCCCAGGGTGGTCCCCCGGGACGTCGGCACCAACGCTGGCCTGGTGGATGATCAACCGGCCCAGTGCGGTCTCCACGAAGGTGCCGGGCCACGGAAGATAGGCGCGCACCCGGCGCTCGAGCTCGACGGCCGGTCGGTCCGGATCAAGCCGCCCATCCTCGCGCCGGAGTGGCCGCGTCAACGTTGCGCCGTCGGGGGACTGGGGCACCGCCCCAATCTCCCCGGCCAGCCATGGTCCAAGGGACTCCGACAGTAGTGTCGCGGCCAGTGTCTCAAGGGCATCCTCGAGTAGGGGGGCCGTCTCGGAGCCTTCCAGCGCGAGATAGCGTTGCGCCACGATCGGCCCGCTATCGAGACCCTCGTCCATCCGGATCAACGTGACGCCTGTCTCGGTGTCGCCTGCGAGGATCGTAGCCGGGATCGGGCTGGCGCCGCGATGCCGTGGCAGGAGCGAGGGGTGAAGGTTAAGCGCCGCGTGCCGTAACTCGAGAAGCGCTGCCGGCACGATCTGGCCATAGTCGGCGAGGACCGCGAGTTCGGGGGCCAGCTCCAGGACCGTGGCGACCGCCTCCGGGGCGCGCAGCCGCACCGGCGCCAGTACGGTTCGAATACCCATGGCATGGGCGGCGGACGCAATCGGGCTCGCCCTGAGCGCCTGGCGTCGGCCGGCGGGCCGTGGCGGCGCGGTCACGATCCCAACGAGCTCGATCAGGGGCGACTTGGCCAGGATCCGCAAGCTTGGCACGCCGAACCGACCGCTGCCGAGGAAGACGGTCCGCACGCGCGAGCCGCCGGCCCGCGTGTTGGTCACGCCAGGGTGCTCGTCGCCTCGCGGACCTCCGCGTCATCCTCGTTGCCCTGGCCGACTGCGAGGAGTTCGTCCATCGAATCGAGGTAGTCGATGTAGAGCTTGCCGTCGAGGTGGTCCAGCTCATGCTGGAGTGCACGACCGAGCAGACCGGACCCCGCCACCTTGATCCGCTTCCCGTGACGATCCTGGGCGATCACCCACACCCGCTCGCGGCGCGTGACGTAGGCCACGTACCCGGGAATGGACAGGCACCCTTCCAGGTCCCGGTCGTCACCGCTCGATCGCACGATCCTGGGGTTCACCAGCTCGTACAGCTGGCTCTCCACTTCGATCACGCAGGCCTGCATCGCCTCGCCGAGCTGGGGCGCCGCCAAGCCCACGCCTGGGGCGGCACGCATCGTGTGGGCAAGGTCATCGAGCAGACCATGCAGGTACTTGCCAAAACTGTCGACCGGCTTGCCCTTGAGGCGGAGACGCGGGTCACCAAGCAGCACGATCGGGCGAACACTCATGCGCGGAGTATAAGGGTGCCCCAGCTCAGTTCGACTTCGGCTCGCCCGCGTCCGTAGTCGAACCAGCTTCTTCCGAGGCGGCGGCAACGGACGCTCGCATCTCCGACGCCCACTCGCGCGACTTCGAGGCCAATGTCGCACTCGCGCCCGCGGTCACCTCGCCCGCACGCTTGGCCAATGGCGCCGCGCGGTCCGCCGCGATCGCGGTCAACTCTGCGGCTCGCACGGACAGCTCGCGAACCGTTGGCCCGGCACGCTCGGCCAGTTCATCGACGAATTCGCGGACGGATTCGAGGATGCTCTCGGCGGTCGATGTCCCGGTGCCCTTCGCATCGCCGCCCGGTGGCGCGTCGGCCGTCCAGGTAAAGCTTTCGTCCGCCT
>JANNQZ010000309.1:0-2510 GCA_031401015.1 Chloroflexota bacterium
GCCACGATCGTTCGCGTGGAGACGGACGCCGGAGTGGTGGGCGTCGGATCCGGCGACACGATGGACGGCATCGAGGCGGAGGGGCGAGCTCGAATTGACGACCGTGAAAATCGACGGTTCGCGGTCCAGTTGCGCGGAATCAATGCCCCGGGCGATGCGCACCATCTCCAGACAGTCGATATTGCGCTGGCGACCCAGGCTGTAGGCATGGATCGGCTTGTCCATGAGCGTGAGGGCGTCGAAGGTCGCGTGCAGGTGGCGCACGCCGTGATGGATGTCGACCGGCTCGACGGGGTAGCCCGCCAGAAAGTGAACCTGGGTAAGTGACTGTCCGAGTCGCAGCAGGTTCTGGTAGTCCGTGCGGTTGCCGATCCGCCGGCCGCGATCGAGGTCCGCCACGTTGGGCGGGCTGCCGACCGTCCCGAATGCGATCCTGTCGCCGCCGATCTGGAGGTCATGCGCCGGGTTCGTGGCGTGGAGCGTAAACGTGGACGGCGCGGTCCGGATCGTCTCGACGACCATCGCCGGGTCGAACGTCACCCGCTGGCTGCCCGCCTCGACATTGGCTCCGGCGGCGCGCAGGATCTCGCGCGCCTCGGCGTCGAGGAAGTCCATCCCAATCTCCGCGAGGACCCGGAGGGAGGCCGCGTGGATGGCCTCGAGCTCGTCGTCGGACACCACCGCCGTGGGCGTGAAGCGCAGACGCGGCTGGGCCCACGGGCGCTGTTCCGGGAGCGTGGTGCGGGCGTGGCTGTCGCGGCCGCCGCTCCGACGCCGCCGTGGGCCCGGGCCGTCTGACGCGTCGAGGTCGGTCATGGGACCGTCGTCACGCGGCGTACCGCCGAACGGCGTCCTCGTCGAGCATGATCCCGAGACCCGGCGTCGTCGGGACCCGCAGGATTCCATCCGGACCCGGGCGGATCGGCTCGGCGAGCATGAAGTCGCGCCGTTCCGGGGTCCAGCCGGGCGGGTCGTAGGGGAACTCGAGATACGGTCCGCCCCCCACCCCTGCCGCCACGTGGAGGTTGGCGAGGAGGCCGATCCCGTTGGTCCAGGTGTGCGGTGTGAACCAGCGGTTACGGGCAAGGGCGAGCTCCCCGATCGTCCTCGCCCGCAGCATCCCGGCGGCCAGCACGACGTCGGGCTGATGGACGTCGAAGGCGTCCGCGTCGAGTGCGGCCAGCAGCTCATTGAAGGTCCTGGTCATCTCGCCGCCGGCGATGCGGATCCCCGGCGCCGAGGCCCGGAGCGCGGCCAGGCCACGGAGATCCGTGCTGGCGAGCGGCTCCTCGACCCATAGGACGCCGTAGTCAGCCAGTCGCGCGGCGATTTCCCGCGCTGCGACCGGGTCGAGCGCCCGCGAGGTATCGCCGGCCATCCGCCAGCCCTGGTTGAGGTCGACCATGATGGCCATGGAATCTCCAACGGCCTTGCGCGTCGCCGCGACGGCGGCCATCCCCTCCTCCAGCCGGCGGGGGTCCACCCGGATCTTGAGCGCCCGGAACCCCTCGGCGCGCATCCGCAGCGCAGACTCAGCCCGGGCGGACGGCGGCAGGAGCATGCCGCACGAGGCGTACACCGGCAGGCCGTCCGCCGCCCCGCCAAACAGCGTCGCAACCGGCAGCCCCGCGACCTGGCCGACGATGTCCCACAGGGCGACCTCCAGCGGCCAGTAGCGGCTCGCGTGGAAGTCGATCGTCTCGAGCACGCGGACGTGCCGGGCAATCGCCAGCGGATCCTGCCCGACGAACAGGTGCCGGAACGCCTCGAAGCCGTCCATCGTGTCGCCGGATCCGACGCCCACCACTCCGGCGTCCGTCTCCACGCGAACGATCGTGGCCGCGAAGCGGGTCCTTGGGACCGGATCCCAGGCGGCAGGGAACGGCGGGTCGAGGGGCAGCACGAGGCGGGTCAGCTCGATCCCGGTGATCTTCACGCACGGAGTATCGCGCAATGAAGGGGGCGCCGCCGTTCCGCGTCAGATGTCGTGCTAATGTGACCTCCCAGGTAGTCACATCAGGGGAGCCGACCATGGCGGAGATCGGAGTCAGGGAGCTCAAGGCAACCGTCTCGGCGGTCATCGAGAGCGTGGAGGGCGGCGGTGCGTACGTGATCACCAAGCGCGGTCGACCGGCTGCCGTCCTGCTCCCGATCGACGAAGCGGAGGATCTGGTCCTGGCCAATGCCGACGAGTACGTGCGCATGCGCCGCGAGGCCCGCACAGCCTACGCGAAGGGCAACACGACGGGCCTTGGAGATCTCGACTGAACAGTTACGCGATCGAGCTGTCGCCCGCCGCCGTTCGTGCGTTCAAGAGGCTTTCGCCCGACCTCAGAGAGCGGATCCGCGAAGCCCTGAACGATCTTGCCATCGACGCAGCCGAGCCAGGCCGTATCGCCGGCAAGAAGGTCAAAACGATCCGCGGGACACACGATATATTCCACCGGCTGCGCGTGGGTGACCATCGGATCATGTATGACGTGACGGATGCGGATCAGGTCGTCCTCGTT